>JAFVYB010000026.1 GCA_017500825.1 Myxococcaceae bacterium
AACGAGCCCACGGCCGCCGCGCTCGCCTATGGCATCGACAAAAAGGGCAAGAATGAAAAGATCGCCGTCTTCGACTTTGGCGGCGGCACCTTTGACATCTCGATTCTGGAAGTTGGCGAAAACGTCGTCGAGGTCATCTCGACCAACGGCGACACGCACCTGGGCGGCGACAACATCGACCAGAAGGTCATGGAGTGGCTGATCGAGGAATTCAAAAAGGACACGGGTATCGACGTCTCCAAGGACAAGATGGTCCTCCAGCGCCTCAAGGAGGCGGCGGAGAAGGCCAAGATTGAGCTGTCGAGCGTGCCTGAGACCGAGATCAACCTGCCCTTTCTGACGGCGGACGCGACGGGCCCCAAGCACCTCAATGTCAAGCTCACGCGCGCCGCGTTCGAGAAATTGAACGAGGACATGTTCAACCGCGCCTTTGAGCCGACCAAGAAGGCGCTCGAGGACGCCAAACTCAAGCCTACCGAGATCGACGAGGTGGTCCTGGTCGGCGGCTCGACGCGCATTCCCAAGATCCAGGCCATGGTGAAGGAGTTCTTCGGCAAGGATCCCAACCGCACGGTCAATCCCGACGAGGTCGTCTCGCTTGGCGCCGCGGTTCAGGCCGGCGTGCTCTCCGGCGATGTCAAGGACATCCTCTTGCTCGACGTGACGCCGCTTTCTCTCGGCGTCGAGACACTGGGTGGCGTCATGACGCGCCTCATCGAGCGCAACACGACCATTCCCACGCGCAAGGCCGAGACCTTCTCCACCGCCGCCGACAGCCAGTCCTCTGTCGAGATCAACGTGCTTCAGGGCGAGCGCGAATTCGCGCGCGACAACCGTTCCCTGGGGCGCTTCCACCTCGAAGGCATCCCGCCGGCGCCGCGTGGCGTGCCCAAGATCGAAGTCACTTTTGACATCGACGCCAACGGCATTCTCCACGTCTCGGCCAAGGACCTCGGCACCAACAAAGAGCAGCAAATCACCATCACCAATTCCTCCGGCCTCTCCAAGGACGAGGTGCAAAAGATGGTGGACGACGCCCGCTCACACGAGAACGAGGATAAGGCCAAGCGCGAGACCGCCGAATTGCGCAATCAGGCAGAGCAGCTCGCCTATCAGATGGAAAAACTCATCGACGAAAACAAAGACAAACTGCCGCAGGCCAATATCCAGGCGGTGCGCGACGCCATTGAGGCGGTCAATAACGCCAAGACGAGCGATAATAAGGCCACCATTCAGGCTGCCTATGATCGGCTGGAAAAGGCAGGGCACGAGGTCGCCGCGGAGCTTTACAAGAGCGCGGGCGCGGCCTCGGACATGGGCGCCGGGGCATCATCGCCCTTTGGCGGCATGGGTGACGCCCCGAATGGAAATGGCGCCGCGTCGACGGGAGGCAAGGCGGACGACGTGGTCGACGCCGAATTCCGTCCCAGCTGAAACGTTGATGGTTGACGAGTCTAAACGCTGAATAAAAGCGTCCCTCGATAATAGAGGGGCGCTTTTTTATTTGCGCCCCAGCGCATACCTTTGTTTTTTTGTGCTTCGCGCACGGCAATTTAAAAGCCGCTTCAGCGCTGGGCAGCTTAAAGACGCTTCAGCGCTGGGCAGTTTTTTGAATTGGAACCGCATAAGCTCGATTTAATTTATTCAAAAAACGAGCATTCTCCCCCAAACGGGCTCCCCCGAATGATTCGCTGATTTTAATTTGGCTAACGTGTATTTTGACGGGGCGGAGGTGCTGGAGGGAGGGGTGGGG
>JAFVYB010000027.1 GCA_017500825.1 Myxococcaceae bacterium
CCATGCACCGAATTTGACCTAACGTAAAGTCGACCAAAATAAAACGAGGCAATCACCGGTCATCTGAGGTGCTTAGGGCGACGGCGGCCTTTTGTCCCGCCCCGAATCCGAGCTAACGCGCAAACGCTAAAAATTAAACTGAGCAAATGCCGCTCGTCTGAGGGGCGGGGAAGGAAAAGGGAGAGCGCGAGAGGGAAAAAACATGGGTTTTTCACTCTCGCACAATTGACGAATTAAAGTCGCTCGAACGGGGCACGTCGGCGGCCGACACGCCAATGTGAATTCGGGACGATGCCGTGTCGTTGTCGATGTCGATTCAAGACAATGCCCTGCCAATGTCAATTCGGAACGATGAATGGTTTGTTTTTGAAATGAAATCAAATTTTGTGAAAATTCTCGATATTTCTAAAATCATCCCAATCAACTCTAGGAAAAATTGATTAAAATGAATTGTTCTACATCGATGCTTCATCCGTCACACCTCCTGAAAGAGACCAAATTGAACGCCCCCCAAAGACATCCTTGAAAAGTCCCTGAAGCGTGTCATTCTTGAGAAGAGAGGGGAGAGAAAATGTCTGATCGAACGGTCACTCCGGCGGAGATTTATTTTGCGGCGGGCTGTTTTTGGGGCGCGCAGCGCTATTTTGACGCCATTGACGGTGTGATTGAAACCGAGGTGGGCTACGCCAATGGCAAGACTGCCTCGCCGACGTATGAGGATGTCTGTCGCGGAGGAACGGATCACGCCGAGGTTGTGCGCGTTGTTTATGACAAATCGCGTCTTTCGCTCGCCGAACTGGTGGAATTGTATTTTGGCGCCATTGATCCTCTGGCCATCAACCGCCAGGGTAATGATGTTGGACGACAATATCGTTCAGGTGTTTATTATCGCGACACCGACACCTCTGACGCGCGGGTGATTCACGACGCGCTCGCGCGACTTTCCCGGCGGCTGTCGCGACCGTCGGCGATTGAGGCGCGCCCCCTCGACAATTATTATCGGGCAGAGGAATACCATCAAAAATATCTCAACAAGCATCCCGGCGGCTATTGTCATATTGACGACGACAGGATGGCGCGGGCGTCGGCGTGGAAAAGATGCATGTTTTTTTCACGACCGGATGACGATGAGTTGCGCGCGCAATTGACGCCTTTGCAATACGCGGTGACACAGGAGGGGGCCACGGAGCCGCCATTTTATAATGAGTTTTGGAATGAATCGCGGCGCGGAATTTATGTGGATGTGACGACGGGCGAGCCGCTTTTTAGTTCGAGCGCCAAATTCGACGCTGGTTGTGGCTGGCCGAGCTTTTGTCGTCCTATCGACGAGTCGGCCATTGAATCGCGGCCAGATCTTTCGCATGGCATGGTGCGCACCGAGGTTCGCAGCCAAAAAGGCGCGGCGCATCTGGGGCATGTCTTTGACGATGGACCGCGCGAAAAGGGCGGTTTGCGCTATTGTATCAACAGCGCGGCGCTTCAGTTTATCCCCGAAGAGGAAATGGTGGCGCGTGGCTATGGCGCGTGGCTTTCGGCGATTGAATGATTTATTGGAGTTTAAAAAATCCGGCGAGTTTGGATTGTTTTCGTGTTTTAGCACGCGGCTTTTGAATTGCCGTGCGCTTTAAGCGAAAAAACATAAGGTGTGCGCTGGCGCGCAAAGAAATCAGGGCGGTGCTGACGCGCCAAAATGGCGACTTGCGCTCTTTGATCCGCGCGCGAAGTGTTTGGGCGCCCGTGGTTTGGCGAGGCATTGATTTTTGGGGGTGTTGGGAAAGGTCGAGGTGGGGATTTTGCGAGAGTTTGGTGTGGGCGCGGTGCTTTTGGGGACGGTGTTGGGCGTTTTGGGATTAGGGGCGGGGTGCGCGCGAAACAATGATGATGGCCATGGGGGAGATGGGCTGGGGGAGGCGTGGGCGGACGATGGCGGGCTTGTGACGCCAGAGTCAGAGGCGGGCGACGCGGGCGCGGGCGGAGAGGTGTCTCAGGCGTGGCCAGGCGTGCCCCATGAAGCCTCTGATTTTGAGGTTCGCCGCGTCACGGAGAATGCGTCCTGGACGGTTTGGGGCGCGGAATCGGGCTTGCCGTCGTGGCTGCATGGGGTGACGGCCGACGCGTCGGGCAACATTTGGGTGGCGGGCGGCGAGGCGGGGCTTTTGCTGTTGCGGCCAGGTCAAAGCCAATTTGAACGCCTGGGACTCGAAGACGGCCTGACGCCCTATGCCGAGTCAGCGACTGAGGCGGGCGCCGAGTTTCCCGTCTATCTCGACGTGATCGCGGTGACGGGCGCGGAGGCGAATACCGTTTTTGTCGGCTACCGCGGGCGAAGCGAGGCTGGCGCGCTTGGTTGCGAGGACAATTGGGATGGCCCGGCGCCGGACGCGAGCATTTACAAGAGTGGGGACGCGGATCGCGTGCGCCTTGTCGCGGATGGCTCAGACGCGCCGAGGATCGAGGTGGCCCATTACGACATCTCCAGCGGCCCGGGCGTGGTGTCGGCTGAGCCGCGCGGGCGGGAAAAGGTCTGCGACATCTATCGAATTCTCTTTGACGCGCGGACGCGCAGCCTCTGGTTTGGCGGCAATCACGGCTATGCTTGGGGCGATCCGGATTTTGAGCCTGTGGAGGGCTGCAACGGCCAGCTCGACTGCTCGGGCGTCCTCGAACACGCGCACCCCCTGCTCAACGGCTATCTCAAAGAGGGTTCCAGCACGCTCTCGGCATTGACTGGTGGCTATCGCGGCCTGGCCTTGAGCGCGGCGGGCGATCTCTGGGTGGGCGGCTGGTTCAGGTCGCAGCGCTGCCTTGCGGACGCGGACGGTCGAGTCGATTTTTGGACCTGCGAGTCACAGGCGCTCCTAGGGCAAAATCAGATCGACTGGTGGCCAGACGCGGTCGCCGACGAATCGCGGCCGAGCGGGCGGACGGACGATCACGTCTCGGATTTGGCGGTCGGACTCGACGGCGCGCTGTGGGTGGGCTCTTCGCAGAACGGGCTTTTGCGGCGCGCGCGGGACGGCGCCACAGCGCGGATTTCGCCAGAGGCGATGGTTGATCCCATGGTGCGCGCTCTGGCCATCGATCCATTGGACGGCTCGCTCTGGATTGGGGGCGCGGCAGGCGGCCTCACGCGTCTGACAGGCGGGCAGGCGCTGCATTACGGCGCCGGGATCTTTGGCCCATCGCTCGTGGCCGGAGCTGCCCTCGACATTCAGATTGACGAGAGCCAGGGGCGGCGGCGCGTGCTCGTGGCCTTTGAAAACGGCGGCGTCGCCATCTACGCGGGCGACTGATCAGGCGGCAAAGGCGGCGCGTTTTTCGGCGGACATTCGGCGTCCGCTTTTGCCTCTGGATCCTCTGACAACGGCCGCGTCGCCTCTGCCGGTCCACCGAACCGCCGCGAGGCGTCCTTGGAACCATGTTCTGGCGCCGCTGTCTCCATCAGGGCGATCGGCGCGTCCATGCGCGCCATCTGTCGGTAGCGCGTCTGGAAGATCTCGATGAAGGTCAAAAACATCGTGACGATCAGCGGCCCGTAAAAGAGGCCCATGACGCCAAAGAGCTGAATGCCGGCGATGATGGCCAAAAAGGCGAGCACCGAGTTCATGTCCTCGCCCCCGATGAGGCGCGACTTAAACCAGTATTCGACGATGAGCGAGACGACGATGTTGTAGGCGAGGAAGAGCGCGGCAAGCCACAGCGGGCCGGTGAAGGCGAGGACGATGACGCCTGGGATGAAGACGAGCGAGGCGCCGACGATGGGCAAAAAGGCCAGCACCGTGCTCACAGCGCCAAAGAGCACGGCCGGGCCGACATCGAACATCCAGAAGCCGAGGCCGACCAGAGCGCCCTGAATCAGGCTCGCCACGCCATTGCCGACAAAAACCGCGCGGCTGATCTGCTTGAATCGGTCAATGATCGCGTCTTCTTCCTCGTCGGGCAGCGGCGAGCTCTTGCTGACAAACTCGCGCAGGTCGTCGCCATAGACAAAGAGCGCATAGACGACTGTCACCATGACGCAGAAGTCGAGGGCCATGGTCATCACGTTGCCCGCCAGGTCGGCCAGGTTGCTCAGTCGCTCGGAGAAGAAGAGGGCGATTTTGGTCAGGGCGTCGGCCGCCATGCGCACGAGCGCGTTGGGCTGAAAGTCGATGCCAATCCCGGCGAGGATTTCGCTGACGCGCTCCGCCAACATGCTGTCGCCTTTGAAAAGGCCGATCAGCTCGTTGATGAACGGCGCGTCTTTGGTCCGCAGATAAAAGTCGTGGGCCTGGGTGGCGAGGAGGACGACGAGGAACGAGAGCGGGATGACGACGATGAGGACGATCAGGATCGTGGTGACAATGGAGGCGGCCACGCGGTGCCCGCGCAACAGGCGCGCGAACCATTCGTTGAGGCGCTGAAAAAGAACAAAGAGCACGAGCGCCAGCACGATCGGCCCGAGAAAGGCGGAAAAGAGCCAGGCGGCGAGCAGAAGGACGATGCTCAACAGGCCGTAAAAAATGCGGACCGAAGTGCGCGTGTGAAACATGGCGGGGGCTCTTTCTGGCGAGTGTTTGAGTCGGGAGAGGATGGTTGCGTTGGGGCGACCGCGCAGGAAGGGTGAGATGCGCCGCGGGTGGGGACGCTTCGTCGGGATGGCCGCCGCGCGCCAGAGAAACACCGGGGGTTGAACGCGCGGGCAGAGAAGAACAGGGGAGGGGAGAAGCGGAAAACGCTCAACAGCGAAAGGAAAGGCATAATTCGTGCCATTGATAGATTTTTTGTGCTTCAGCGCGCGGCATGATGAAAAGACGCGTTTCCACTGGGGCGCAGCGTCCAAAAATGCGCTTGAGCGCACTCCTTATTGTCTTTGCGCTTGAGCGCACACCTTTGTTTTTTTTGTGCTTTGGCGCACGGCATTTCAAAAACGCTTCAGCGCGGGGCAGTTTAAAAACGCTTGAGCGCTGGGCGGATTTTGTTTTGATTTGAACTCAAATTAGCTCGATTTAATTTTTATATCCAAAACGCTTTTTGTTGGCCTGACTCGCCATCGGCAGGGCATCGTTCCGAATCGACATTGGCACGTCAAAGACTTGAATCGCCATCGACAACGACACGGCATCGCCCCGAATTGACATCGCGTGTCGGCGTCCGCCCTGCCCCGTTCAAACGCATTTAATTCGTCATTGTGCGAGAGTGAAAAACCC
>JAFVYB010000028.1 GCA_017500825.1 Myxococcaceae bacterium
CCGTGCTATTTCAGAGGGTGCTCATTCACGGCGGCGGCGCGCATGGTAGCCACTATAGTTTGAGACCCGTGCTATTTCAGAGGGTGCTCATTCGAGAGTCACAGCCGTCGTCGTGGCTGTCGTGTTTGAGACCCGTGCTATTTCAGAGGGTGCTCATTCATCCCGCAGCCTCAAGACGACACCTCACCTGTTTGAGACCCGTGCTATTTCAGAGGGTGCTCATTCCCACCTGTTCGGTCAAAGGCTGCCGTTCGCGTTTGAGACCCGTGCTATTTCAGAGGGTGCTCATTCTGCCGTTCTAGGAGGTGGCTGAGATGGCCAGTTTGAGACCCGTGCTATTTCAGAGGGTGCTCATTCTTAAAGACGGCCATTATGAGGAATACCAATGGTTTGAGACCCGTGCTATTTCAGAGGGTGCTCATTCCCGCCATGATGAACGCCAACACCGCCCTTCGTTTGAGACCCGTGCTATTTCAGAGGGTGCTCATTCTTCGAGAGGTCGGCCCCGCGAAAAGACGCCGTTTGAGACCCGTGCTATTTCAGAGGGTGCTCATTCGGACCGATGAGTCGCGAGGCCAATAGAGTTGTTTGAGACCCGTGCTATTTCAGAGGGTGCTCATTCCTCAATAAGTTCGGCGCGGCCATATTCCATGTTTGAGACCCGTGCTATTTCAGAGGGTGCTCATTCGCATGGCAGCAACTGAACCATGTTTCGAATTTATTGATATATCGGCGTCTATTTTTCGCGGGTATCTTTATTTGGATCAACGCGAGTGAAGAAACATATTTATTCTGGTGATTTTAAGTAAGGGACGGCGCGGCGAACGCGCTCACAATCCGCGTTTTTATGCAACGATTCACAACAATTGTCTTAAAAAACACAAACATAAAAGAACATCATAAAACCGATAAAACGAACGCGGCAGTAGTCAAATAAAAACTCAATAAATTAAATCGAGCTTATAAAAGTCCAAACAACAACAGACAACGCGTGGCGAAGCACAAAAACAAACAACAGCCGAGTGTCTCCTAAAAAACAACAGGATGCCGCGTGATTTGGCGCGGCGATTCAGCGAAAGCTCGTTTTTAATTCAAAAACGCGTCTTTTTATGACGCACAAACAATTGTTTTTCAAAACAAACAAAAAAAACACGCATTTGACGCAAAAAAAAACACCCCTCAGTGGAAATACCGAGGGGTGTTTTCAGGAGCGGCGATATCGGCAAAGCGCTCTTTTTTGCCTTGGACGCCGCCCCTCATCTGGGGGGCCTTACTGCTTGCGCAGGAAGGTCGGGATGTCGAGGCGGTCTTCATCGTTGAGCTGCTGGCGTCCGGCGAATGGGAAGCTGAGCGGCTCCATCTCGGAAGCGCCAAGATCGGACTTGTCGTTCTGCTCCATCACCAAATCCTCCAGGCGCAGCGGCGGCAGAGAGGGCGCGGGCATGGCGGACAGCGGGGCAACTGCCTGCAGCGAGGTCGAGCTGATGCTGCGGGCGGCAGAAGCGCCGCGCTTGTTCTGGGCCTCCTTGGGGGCGAAACCGGTGGCGACGATGGTGACGCGCACATCCTCGCTGCCGGAGTGGTCGATCGCGGTGCCGTAGATGATCTCGGCGTCCGGATCGCAGACCTCATTGACCAGGGTCATCGCGTCCTCGATCTCGTAGATGGAGATGTTCTCGGGGACGGTGAAGTTGATGAGGACGCCGCTGGCGCCAGCGAGGCTGATCTCGTCGAGCAGAGGGCTGGAGATGGCCTGTTGCATCGCGTCCACGGTGCGGTTCTCGCCGGTGCCAACGCCTGTGCCCATCAACGCCATGCCGCGCTCGAACATCACGGTGCGCACGTCGGCGAAGTCGACGTTGATGTGGCCGACCTGCTGGATGAGGTCGCTGATGCCCTTGACGGCCTTGAGCAGGACGCTGTCGGCCATGACAAAGGCCTCTTTGATGCCGAGTCGGGTGTCGCGCGAGATGGAGACGAGCTTCTGGTTGGGGATGGTGATCAGCGTGTCGACGGCGGCCTTGAGCTCGACGATGCCCTGCTCGGCCTGCTTGGCGCGCTTGCGGCCCTCGAAGTTGAAGGGCTTGGTCACGACGCCGACGGTGAGGATGCCCATCGATTTGGCGATGTCGGCGATGATCGGCGCCGCGCCCGTGCCCGTGCCACCGCCCATGCCAGCGGTGACGAAAACCATGTCCACGCCATTGAGGATGGCCGCGATCTCCTCCTGGCTCTCGGAGGCGGCTTTGCGGCCGATTTCGGGGTTGGCGCCGGCGCCCAGGCCGCGGGTCAGCTCGCCGCCGATTTGGATCTTGGTCGGCGCCTTGTTGATTTCGAGCGCCTGGATGTCGGTGTTGCAGACGGCGAAGTCGACGTGCTCGACGCCCGCTTCGATCATCGTGCTGACGGCGTTGCAGCCGCCGCCGCCGACACCGACGACGAGGATGTTGGTCGCGGGCGAGGCAGGAAGGGAGTTGTAGTTGTCAGTCATGTCGATGCTCCTTGAGGGGGTTGGGCGGCGTCGCGGTGATGGGCGGGCCGCGTAGATTGAAAAGGCGTTGGGGGCGCGCGGTCACAGGGGCCTAGAACCACTGGCGGAAGATCTCGCCGAGGCGGCCGATGAGGGATCCATTGGACTTGCTCTCGCTGCGGCTCAGGGGGGAGCGCAGCGCGTTTTCCTGTTGCTTGGCGCCGTAGAGCACGAGGCCGACGCCGGTGGCGTAGACAGGGCTCTTGACCACGTCGACCAGGCCGCCGACGCCGCGCGGCTGTCCAAGGCGGACGGGCAGTTGCAGGACTTCCTCGGCGAGCTCGACCATGCCCTGAAGCTGGGCGCTGCCGCCGGTGATGACGACGCCCGAGG
This sequence comes from Myxococcaceae bacterium, assembly GCA_017500825.1. Classification (GTDB taxonomy): domain Bacteria; phylum Myxococcota; class Myxococcia; order Myxococcales; family UBA5297; genus UBA1203. The sequence goes on from JAFVYB010000028.1 coordinate 2,864, forward strand.
CGAGCAGCTCCTCGTAGCCGCACATCTGGATTTCGCGGTGGACGAGCTGGAAGAGCTCTTCGACGCGCGGTTCGAGGATTTCGCAGAGCACCTGGCGGGAGAGCACGCGCGGCTCGCGACCACCCATCGACGGCACTTCGATCTGCTCGTTCTTGTCGACCTTGGAGGAGAGGGCGCAGCCGAACTTGTGCTTGATGCGCTCGGCCGCGTCCATCGGCGTGCGCAGGCCAATGGCGATGTCGTTGGTCAGGTTGTAGCCGCCCAGGGCGATGACCGCGGTGTGGACGATCGAGCCGCCGGAAAAGATGGCCACATCGGCCGTGCCGCAGCCGATATCGACCAGGCAGACGCCGAGTTCGCGCTCATCCTCGCCCAGGCAGGCTTCGGCAGAGGCCAAAGGCTGCAGGACGACGCCGTCCACGGTCAGATCTGTGCCGTTGACGCACTTGATGATGTTCTGCGCCGCGCTGAGGGCACCGGTGACGATGTGGACCTTGGCCTCCAGTCGGCTGCCAGCCATGCCCAAGGGGTCCTTGATGCCGCCCTGCTCGTCGATGATGTATTCCTGCGGCAGCACGTGGAGGATCTCGCGGTCGTCGGGGATGCGGATGGTGTTGGCCGCCTCGGTGACGCGCTGGATGTCGCCCTCGGTAACCTCGCCCTTCACGGCGACGACGCCCTGCGAGTTGATGCCCTTGATGTGGCCGCCAGCGATGCCTGTGTAGACGCGCTTGATTTCGCAGCCGGCCATCATCTCGGCCTCTTCGACGGCGCGACGGATCGAGTTCTTGGTCTTCTCGATGTTGACCACGACGCCCTTGCGCAGGCCGTTCGACGGGTGCGTCCCGATGCCAATGATGTCGATGCCCTCGTCCGTGGCCTCTCCAACGATGCAGCAGATCTTGGAGGTGCCGATGTCGAGCCCGACGATCAGTTCAGATGTCTTTCTGGCCATGTCCAACCTCAAAAATGGCTCCTGAAAATCTCTCGCGCCCCGACCGCTTTCAGAGCGCTCAAAAGCGGCCGGCACCGAAACGGGGCACCGTTGCCCCCAAGGCACTCGCCCGGGTGGCTGTCGCGGGAGATCGCGTTGATTCACTGTCTATGCGTTCAGCTTGTCTTCGCCATAAATCGCTTTTGTCCGGGCCGCCGATGGTGATCGACGACCGTTTCTCTTGAGTCACTCTCTGTGCCAAAAGCCCGAAGGCCACTGACAACGTGTTCAGCCTAAAAAAGTCCCCTGCTCGTCTTGTCGAGCTGCACGGCGACCCAACCGGGGCGTTCCCTGTTGTCGAGCCGGACGATCTCGGCCACGGCGCCTCGGCGTTCGAGCTCGTCGAGGACGCGCGTCAGTCGGTCGAGTTTTTCGGGATAGCCGCCGCGTCCCAGACGAACGGCGGTGGCGTGCTCGCCGCAGCGCAGTGTCAGCCCCTCGACGGGATCGATCTCGATGTCGGAGAGGTGGGCGCGCGCTTCCAGACCGTGGCGCGAATAGAGGGCGGTGAGGGCGATTCCCTCGCGAAAGAGCGCCTCGCTGTCGTCCGGATCGGATTCGTAGCGCTCGCGGCTCACGCCCCTGAGGATTGGCAAATCGACGCGATCGCCGACTGAGACGCGCTTGAAGGCCTTGCCCGCGTCGTCGACGTAATAGATCCCGCCCAGATCGACGAGCGCCGCTGGCACATGCTCGACGACTTCGATCTCGACGCCGCGCGGCAGGGAACGCTCGACGCGCGCGTCTTCGATCCAGGGATGCTCGCGGATGGCGATGGCCGTCTCTTCCAGGTCGATCTCGAAGATGTTCTCGCCGACGCGCAGGCGCGACAGGCTGACGACCTCGGGCTCGGCGGCGTGGGTCAGGCCGGTGATGGCGATGGTGTCGATGGCAAAGGTGGGCGAGGTGAAGAGCCAGGTGCGCAGGGCGCGCGTTCCCAGCGTCGCGGCAAAGGTGAGCAGGGCGAACAGGCAGAGGACGCCGAGCACCTTGAGCGCGCGCACGCCTCCCTTGAGCGCCGCCGCGCGTGCCTCGGCCGGATCGAGCCGACGTCTGTTTTTGGGCGTTCGAGCCATGTCGCGCTCCGTCACCAGACGGCAGAAGGAGGTTCAGCCCTTGAGCGAGGCCCCGAGGAGGAGCCGCTCGCAGAGAGAGGGGAAGTCGATGCCTTTGCCGGCGGCGATTTTGGGCAGCAGGCTGGCGGCGGTCATGCCGGGCAGGGTGTTGAGCTCCAGCAGGAAGAGCTCGCCGTCGGGCGTGAGGATCATGTCGCTGCGGGTGGCGCCGGAGCAGCCGAGCGCGAGGTGAGCCTCAAGCGCGATGTGGCAGGCCCGCGCGTATTGGTCGGGCGCGATGGGCGCCGGGAAGAGGTAGCGTGTGCCGTGGTCCTCGTATTTGGCCGCGTAGTCGTAGAAGTCATTGGCCGGGACGATTTCGATCGCGCCGAGCGCCTCGCCGTCGAGCACAGCGGCCTGGATCTCGCGTCCCTCGATGAAGCGCTCGATCAGGACATCGCCCCTGAGCCGGGAGGCTTCTTGAACCGCGGCCAATAGCCCCGCCTCGTCGCGCGCAATGAGCACGCCGACCGACGACCCCTCGCCCGAAGGCTTGACCACCGCGGGCAGAGCGAAGGGCAGATCCGCGGCGCCGCGAAACGAGGCGAGATCAGCGGGATTTTTGAGGACCACGTCGGGCGCCACCGGCAGGCCGCGATCGCGAAAGACGCCTTTGGAGACGACCTTGTTCATCCCCATGGCGCTCGCGAGCACGCCCGAGCCTGTGTAGGGGACGCCCATCGACTCCAGCAGGCCCTGGACGCAGCCGTCCTCGCCGAAGCGGCCATGGAGGGCGATGAACGCCACCTCGACGCGCTCCTCGACGAGACGGGCCGCTACATCTCGCTGCACGTCGATACTGCGAACAACGTAGCCGAGACTCGACAGAGCTTCGGCGCAGGCAGCCCCGGTGCGCAGCGACACCTCGCGCTCGCTGGACAGGCCGCCCATCAGCACGCCGACGACTTTTTGTTTCATTCGCTCCACCTGTTCGTTCGTCCCGGACATCTCGTTTCTTTCCACTTTGGCTGGTCGCCCCCGCGCCTGGCGTCGGGGCAAGTCTTTGGGTTTTGGGGTCTTTGTCCGCCTCAGAGCGGTCTTCAGCGGCTGACGAGGTTGGTCAGGCCGGACGAGAAGCGCGCCCGCTCCGGCAGGTCGCCCGGATCGAACTCGCCCATGAGTCGGACCTCGGGAACGAGCAGGACGCCGAATCGCGCCTGGACCGCCGCCTGCGCCTCGCGCATCAGCGCGCACACATCGACCGCCCGCGCGCCGCCCCGGTTGACGATGAAGTTGGCGTGGACCTCGGAAATCTCGGCGCCGCCGATCCGCCGCCCCTTGAGGCCGCATGCGTCGATGAGTCGCCCCGCCGAGTCGCCCTTGGGATTGCAGAAGGCGCAGCCCGCGCTCGGAAGGCGCGGTTGGGAGACGCCACGTCGCTCGACCGCCTCGCGCACAGCCCGCTCCTCCGCGTCGATCTCCTCGACGAGGCCGAGTTGAAACTTGAAGCGGGCGCCAGAAATCACCGCGCCGCCGGGCAGATCGCTCGTGCGGTAGGCGAAGTGAAGGTCGGCCGGAGAGATCTCGCGCACGCCGTCCGCGTCGCACAGGTGGACCGCCTCGATGAATTGAGCGCAGTCGCCCAGGCGCGTGCCGGCGTTCATCGCCACCGCACCACCCACGCTGCCGGGAATGCCCGCCAGGGCGCTCACCCCCAGCGCTCCGTGCTCGCGCATGATCTGGAGCAATCGAGACAGAGGCGCGCCGGCGCCGAGTTGGACGCGCAGCGCGTTGACCCCGCGACGGACTGACTCGGACACGTCGATCAGGCGGATGACCAGGCCTCGCACCCCGCGATCAGAGGCGATCAGGTTGGTGCCGGCGCCCAACAGCTGCCAGGGGCAACCCTCCTGACGGCAGCGGTGGAGGATCTCGGTCAAAGCGGCTGTTCCGCGCACGGTGACAAGCGCGTCGGCCGGGCCGCCGATGGCGATCGAGGTGTGGGCGCTCATGGCGGCGTCGCGCTCGATCTCGATGTCGGCGATGTCCTGAAGGCGATCGATGAAGTTCATGGAGTGGTTCCTTGGAATGACTGGCGGCGCGGTTCGGGGTTGATCAGGCGTCGTTCGAGCCCCTCTCCTGGCGCAGGCGTTCGAGGAGTTCGGGGCCGGTGCGCGTGATGCTGCCGGCGCCGAGCGTCAGGACGAGGTCGCCGGGGAAGGCGCGGTCGGCGATGGCCTGGGCCAGATCGGCGCGGCTCGGAATGAAGGTCACGTCGCGATGACCGCGCGCGCGGATGGCTTCGGCCAGGGAGGCACCGTCGGCGCCGGGGATGGGCGACTCGCTCGCCGCGTAGACCTCGGTGAGGAAGAGCACATCGGCGTCGTTGAAGGCGGTGGCCAGATCGTCCATCAAAAGCTGGGTGCGCGAGTAGCGGTGGGGCTCGAAGGCGACGATGAGTCGGCGGCCAAAGGCCTGCTTGGCGCCAGCGAGCGTCGCCCGAATCTCGGAGGGATGTTGGCCGTAGTCGTCGACGACGAGGACGCCGCGCTCTTCGCCACGAACGGTGAAACGCCGCTGCACCCCGCCAAACTCGGCGAGCGAGGCGCGGATCGACGCCATGTCGACACCCAGCTCATCGGCGATGGCGATGGCGGCCAGGGCGTTTTGCGCGTTGTGGCGACCGACCATGGGCAGGGCGAACTCACCGAGCGGCTCTGTGCGGCGAAACGCCTGGAAGACGGTCCGGTGGCCGTCGAGTCGCACGTCGGTGGCGCGGTAGTCGGCCTGCGCCGAGAAGCCGTAGGTGACGAAACGCTTCTCGATGTCGGGGATGAGCGCCTGGACGTTGGGATGGTCGAGGCAGATGGCCGCCAGACCGTAGAAGGGCACGCGGTTGACGAATTCGAGGAAGGCGGCGCGCAGGCGTTCGAGTGAGCCGTAGTGATCGAGGTGCTCGGGATCGATGTTGGTGACCACGGCCAGCGCCGGCGTCAGCTTGAGGAACGACCCGTCCGACTCGTCCGCCTCGACGACCATCAAGTCGCTCTTTCCGAGGCGCGCGTTGGACCCCAGGCTGTTGACCTTGCCGCCGACGACGGTCGTCGGATCGAGCCCGGCCGCGGAGAGCACGGTGGCGATGATCGAGGTGGTGGTCGTCTTGCCGTGAGAGCCGGCCACGGCCACGCCAAACTTGATGCGCATCAGCTCGGCCAGCATCTCGGCGCGGGGGATGACCGGAATCTTGAACTCGCGCGCCAGCGTGACCTCCGGGTTGTCGCGGCGCACGGCAGAGGAAATGACGACCACGTCGCAGGGGCCGAGATTTTCGGCGCGGTGCGGGCCGCAGTGGACGGTGGCGCCCAGCGATTCGAGATGGCGGGTGACATCGGACGCGCGCAGGTCGGATCCGGTGACCTGGTAGCCAAGATTGAGCAGCACCTCGGCGATGCCGCTCATGCCGATGCCGCCGATGCCGACGAAGTGGACTCTCGCTCTGCGATCTTTGACGGTGACCATGCGCTCAGCCCTCTCAACGGCGTTCCACCGGCGCCTGATCGCCGGATTCTTTGGATGATTTGGCCTTTTGCGCCTCGACCATCTCGACGAGCACATCGACGAGGTCGTGCGCCGCCTCGGGGTGTCCCAAGTGGCCAGCGGCTTTCTCCATTGCCGCGCGCCGCTCCGGATCGAGCAGCGAAGTCAATTCCTGGCCCAGGCGCTCGGGCGTCAGCTCCGACTCGCGGATCATCACCGCCGCCCCCGCGCGCACGAGCGAACTGGCGTTGATCTCCTGGTGGTTGTCGGTGGCCGCGGCAAAGGGGACGAGAATCGAGGCCTTCCGGGCCACGGTCAGCTCAGCCAGCGACGTGGCGCCCGCGCGACAGACGACGAGATCGGCGCGCTCATAGGCCTTGGACATGTCGTCGATGAACTCGACCACCTCAGCCTCGATGCCGGCAGCGCCATAGGCCTCGCGCACCGCCGCCAGTTCCCGCGCCCCGGTCTGGTGGACGATCGAGAAGGTCCCGCGCCTGTCCTCGGGCAACGTCTTCAGCGCCTCGATGACCGTGGCGTTGAGCACGTGCGCGCCCTGCGATCCGCCGAAGACGAGCAGGCCCGTCTTTTCGTGGCGCGTCGTCTCGGTCAGGTAGTTGTCGAGGAAGGCGCGGCGGATGGGATTGCCGAACATGCGCACCTTGGCCTTGGGGAACGACGCGGCGGCCTCAGGGAAGGCGGTGAAGACGACTTCGGCGATGTGCCCCAGCCAGCGGTTGGTCATGCCCGGCAGCGCGTTTTGCTCCTGGATCGCGGTGGGCAACCCGAGCAGGCGCGCGGCGAGGACGACAGGTCCGGACGCGTAGCCGCCGACGCCGACGACGACATCTGGCTGGTAGTCGCGCAGGATCTGAATCGACCGCCAAATAGCGCCGGGAATTTTGGCCAACGAGCGCAGTCGACTCCACAGGCCGCGCCCCTTGATGCCCGCGACATCGATGAACTCGATCTTCATGCCCGCCTCGGGCACGCGACGCGCCTCGATGCCCCGCCTGGTGCCGACGAACAGAACGTCGTTCAGGCCCGGCTGGCGCGTCAGAAGCTCCTCGGCGAGCGCGATTCCCGGAAAGAGGTGGCCACCCGTGCCACCGCCGGCGATCAGCAGTTTCATCTGACACTTCCTTGTTGTGGCCTGAGGAAGCCGCCCCGGCTCTCGCTGATGGAGAGCAGGATGCCCACGGCCATGAGGTTCACCACGAGCGAGCTGCCGCCGTAGCTGATGAACGGCAGCGTCATCCCCTTGGTCGGCATCAGGCCCATCGCCACCGCGATGTTGCCGATCGACTGGAAGGCCAAAAGGATGGTCAGTCCGAGCGCGAGGTAGGCGCCAAAGGGATCCGCGGCGTTCAGCGAGATGCGGATGCCGCGCCAGATCACCACGGCGAAAAGCCCGATCAGCGTCAGCGTGCCGACGAGCCCCAGCTCCTCGCCGATGATGCTGAAGATGAAGTCGGTGTGCGCCTCGGGCAGGTAGAAAAGCTTGTGCCGCCCTTCGCCCAGGCCGAGCCCCGAGAAGCCGCCAGAGCCGATGGCGAGCAGCGACTCGGTGATCTGGTAGCCCTCCTCTTTTCGGTAGGTCCACGGGTCGAGGAAGGCGCGGATGCGGTCCATGCGGTAGCTGCGGCTGGTGATCTGCCAGATGGCGATGGGCAGCACGGCGAGGATGGATCCGACGAGGTAGCTCAGGCGCGTCCCGGCGGCGAAGAGCAGCGCGAAGAGGATGATTGCGAGCGCCACGGTGCTGCCGAAGTCGGGCTGCACGAGGATGAGCAGCGCGCAGAGGCCGGTGATGCAGCAGTGGGGCAAAAAACCGACCGAGAAGCTCTTCACCTTGTCGCGTTTCTTGGCCAGCGAGTGCGCCAGGTAGATGGCGATGCTCACCTTGGCCAACTCGCTCGGCTGCAGCGAGAAGAGCGGCAGGCGAATCCAGCGCTGAGCCCCGCCGGCGCGCGTGCCGACGCCCGGAATGAGCACGAGCACGAGCATCACGATGACGGCGACGAGGATGGGGTAGGCCCAGCGGCGCAGCGTCAGGTAGCGGATCTTGAGCATGGCCACGAGACCGCCCACGCCGATGAGGGCCGCCGCGATCTGGCGCTTGAGGAAGTAGGCGCTGTCGCCGTAGCGCGTGGCCGCCGAGACGGACGAGGCCGAGTAGACCATCACCAGTCCGATCGCGCACAGGGCGAGCACCGCGTAGAGCAACACCTGGTCGAACTGGGCGCCGACGATCTTGCGCCGTGCCGCGCCGCTCTCTGCCCGGACTTCGCGCGTGAGGGTGTTTTCGGCGCTCATCGCCCCCCTCCTCTCCGCTCTTTGCCGAGCGCGCGCGCGATGGCGCGGAAGGCCTCTCCCCTGGCCTCGAAGTTCGCGAACTGATCGTAGGAGGCGCAGGCGGGTGAGAGCAGGACGACATCTCCGGGACGCGCACGTTCAAAAGCAGCCCGCGTGGCCGTCTCCAAATCGCCACAGCCGATCGCCGGGACGAATCCTTCGCAGGCCTTTTCGATGAGCGAAGCGTCCTCGCCGATGGTCAGCACGCACTCGACGCGACCGTGGGCCAGCTCCGCGAGCGGCGCGTAGGGCAGGCCCTTGCCGCGACCTCCGGCGATGAGAAAGACGCCGCGCTCGAAGCTCCTGAGCGCCACGATCGTCGAGTCGAGGTTGGTGGCCTTCGAGTCGTTGACGAACTCCACGCCGTCGACCTCGCCGACGATTTCCAGCCGGTGCGCGAGGCCGGGATAGCTGTCGAGCCCACTCTGGATCGCCTCGGGGCTCACGCCGGAAAGGCGCGCGCAGAGGATGGCCGCCATGGCGTTTTCCGCGTTGTGCGGGCCGCGCAGGTTGGCGTTGGCCAGGCGGTAGGTTTCCTCGCCCGAGTCCAGTCGGAGCGAAATCGTTCCCGCGTCGAAGCGCGCCGCGCGATCGGCCACAGGCCCCACGCCAAAGGTGAAGCGCTGGCACCTCTCGCCTTCGATCAGTCCGAGGACGCCTGGGTCGCGCGCGTTGACCACGCCGAAGTCGCTCTCGTCCTGGTTGCGGAAGATGCGCTTTTTGGCCGCGCCATAGGCCGCGTGGTCGGCGTAGCGGTCGATGTGGTCGGGTGTCAGATTGGTCAGGCAGGCGACTTTGGGGCGTAGCGACTCGACGCCTTCCAGCTGGAAGCTCGACAGTTCGAGCACGGCAAAATCGATGGCGTCGCCGCGGACGATGGCCTCGCTGAGCGGATAGCCGAGGTTGCCGCCGGCAAAAGTCGCGCGTCCGCTCGCCGCGCACAGCTCACCCGTCAACGACGTGACCGTGCTCTTGCCGTTGGTGCCGCTGATGCCGATCACCGTCGCGCCTTTGTCGAGAAACCAGCTGGCCAACTCGATCTCGCCGACAACCTGAGCGCCGGCCTGACGCGCCGCGGCAATCTCGGGACGCGCCAGGGGAAACCCCGGACTGACGACGACGAGATCCGCCGCGCGAAAGAGTTCCACCCGCTGCCCAAAATCACGCTCGCCACAGAAGAACTCGACGCCACTGCCGACAAGCGAAGCCACCGCCGCGCCATTGATCGACCCGCTGATCGACTCGATCGAACGCTCGTCGAACGCGGTGACGCGGGCGCCTTCGCGCAGGGCGAGTCTGACCGCGCCGATGCCGCTCTTGCCGAGGCCGACGACGAGGACACGCCTGTCTTGGAGTGTGCGCAGGGAAGTCATGGCGGATCACCTGAGCTTGAGGCTGGCGAGCGCGACACCGGCGAGCAGGATCGAAACGATCCAGAAGCGCACGATGACCTTGGGCTCGGCCCATCCCTTGAGCTCGAAGTGGTGGTGCAGAGGAGCGCAGCGGAAGATGCGCTTCTTGAAGAGCTTGAAGGAGGCGACCTGGAGGATCACGGAGACGGCCTCGGCCAGGAACACGCCGTGGAGGATCGCCGAGACGATCTCGTTCTTCGTCAACAGGGCCAGCGTCCCCAGCGCGCCGCCGATGGCCAGCGAGCCGAGGTCACCCATGAAGACAGACGCCGGGTAGGTGTTGAACCAGAGGAAGGCGATGCCCGCGCCGCTGAGGGCTGCGGCAAAGACAGACAGCTCCACTGCCTGCGGGATGCGCGCGACGTAGAGGTAGTCGGCCAGCGGGATCAGCTCGCCGCTGCGCGGGATGAGCAGGGCGCTGCCGGCCACGTAGGCGAGGATCACGAACGTCGTCGCCGAGACGATGGAAGGGCCTATCGCCAGGCCGTCGAGGCCGTCGGTGAGGTTGACGGCGTTGGACGTGCCGACCACCAGGAACCAGGCGAACAACAGGTAGAGCCAGCCCATGTCCCAGTCGAACAGGCGCGTGGAGACAAAGGGCAGCGTCAGGTTGGGCGAGAGCGAAAACGGCCAGTGCGCGCCCTGCGCCGGGTCGAGGTGGATGGCGAAGGCGCCGAGGAGGAAGACCGTCTGCAGGACGAGCTTGAGCTTGCCGGGCAGGCCCTTGGAGTTCTTCTTCTTGAGCTTGAGCCAGTCGTCGAGGAAGCCGATGAGGCCGAAGCCGCCAAAGACGATCAGCACAGTCCAGACGTAGCTGTTCGACAGGTCGGCGAAGAGCAGCGTCGAGGTGATCGTGCACAGGAGGATCAGCTCGCCCCCCATCGTCGGCGTGCCCTTCTTTTTCTGGTGCGTCTCGGGCGTGTCCTCGCGGACGTTGGACTGGCCGTGCTGCTCCTCGCGCAGGTGGCGGATGAGCTTGGGGCCGATCAGCATGCCGAGCACGAGCGCGCTGAGTGCAGCCATCACGATGCGGAAGGACGGGTAGCGCAGCACGTTGAGGGGCGCGAACTGGTCGGCGAGTGGGTAGACGAAGTTGTAGAGCATGATCTCTGGCGGGCGCGGTCAGGCAGAGGGGGAGGACAGGGCGGCGACGAGGCGTTCGAGGCGCATGCCGCGGCTGCCCTTGACGAGGAGGAGGGCGCTTTCGCCGAGCGTGGCGCGCAAAAAGGCGAGGGCCTCGTCCAGGTCGTCGGGATTGGGGATGGAAAGGGCGCGGCGATCGGGGGCGGCGCTGACAAATTCGCGCCAGGTGTCCACCGAGCGCGGGCCGACCGTGACGAGCAGGCGAACCCCCATGGCGGCGGCCTGACGACCGAGCGCGCGATGCGATTCGACTTCGGCGTTGCCCAGTTCGAGCATGTCCCCGAGCACGGCGGCGATCGGCTGCGCGCGACGGATGGCCCCCAGCGAGGCGAGCGTCTGCAGCCCGGCGGCCATCGAGGCGGGGTTGGCGTTGTAAGAGTCGTCGATCAGGGCGCCGCCAAAGGGCAGGTCGACGAGGGAGAGGCGGTGATCCCAGCCGCGGGCCATGCCGAGTCCGCGCGCGCACTGTTCGGGACTGGCGCCGAGCGCGATGCCCATGGCGAAGGCGCAGCAGGCGTTCATGGCGTTGTGCTCGCCGATGAAGTTGAGCTCGATGGGCCATTCGCGACCGTCACAGGCGATCGTCACCGCGAGCGCGCCGCGTTCCAGCGTCCGCACAGACACAAGCCGCACATCCGCGCTCCCGGACCGGCCAAAGCGCAGCTGGCGATGGGCACACCGGTCGGCCTGAGCCACGACGCGCGCGTCATCGGCGTTGACCACGGCCAGGGCGCCCTCGGGCAGTCCGCGGAAGATCTCGCCCTTGGCCTCGGCCACGGCGCTCACGCTCTTGAGACCTTCGAGGTGGGCCGCTCCGACGCAGGTGATCGCGGCACAGGTCGGCTCGGCATAGGCGCAAAGGCGCGCGATCTCGCCCGGGTGGTTCATCCCCATCTCGACGATGGCGGCGCGATGTTCGGCGCTCAAATCGAGCAGCGTCTTTGGCAGGCCGATCTCGTTGTTGAGGTTGCCGACAGTCTTCAGACAGGGCCCGCCCGCGCTCAGGATGGCGCCGATCATCTCCTTGGTCGTCGTCTTGCCGTTGGAACCGGTGATGGCGCCGAGGGGGATCGCGAAGCGGCGGCGGTGCAGGCGGGCGATGTGACCAAGCGCGACGAGCGTGTCGTCCACCTCGAACAGGGCGATGTCCGCAGGCGCCTCGAAACGCGCGCCACGTCGAACCACAGCGCCCCTGGCTCCGGCTTTGGCCGCCTGCGCGACAAAATCATGTCCGTCGAAGCGCTCGCCCGCGATGGCGACAAAGAGGCTCTGGGCCGACACCTGGCGCGAATCGCTCGTCACGCCCCGGAAGGCGTCGATGGCCGGTCCCGTGTGCCGCGCGCCCGTGGCCGCGACGATCTCCTGCAGCGAGAACTCGGCGCTCATCGCCCGCCTCCCGCGAGAATCCGCAGCGCCTCGGCGCGATCGTCGAAGTCGAATCTGTGACTGCCGATCAGCTGGTAGGTCTCGTGCCCCTTGCCAGCGATCAGGACCACGTCGTCCGCGCGCGCGATGCCGAGCGCGATGGCGATGGCTCGACGGCGATCGAGTTCGACGTGGAAGGCGCCTGTCGACGCGCTGATTTCCTCAGCCGACACCCGGCGGCTGCCGACGCGTTCGAGTCCCTCGCAGATGGCGGCGGCGATGTCTTCAGGTGACTCGGAGCGCGGGTTGTCATTCGTCACGATCGCCATGTCCGCGCCGCGACCGACCGCCTCGCCCATCAGTGGACGCTTGCCGTGATCGCGGTCGCCGCCGCAGCCAAAGACGCAAATCAGCCGTCCCCGCGTGAGTTCCCGCAGAGAGCCGAGCACATGGCTGAGCGCGTCGTCGGTGTGCGCGTAATCGACAAAGACGGCGCTCGCTGGCGAAGGCACGCGCTCCAGTCGCCCCGGAACGAGGTCGAGCGACTCGATGCCAGCGATCACTTCCGGCAGCTCAAAGCCGGCACCCAACACGAGACCCGCCGCAGCGAGGATGTTTTCGACGTTGTGGCGACCCACGAGGCGCGAGTGGAAGCGCGCATGGCCGCGCGGCGTGTGAAGCGTTCCGCCGATGCCGTCGAGATCGACGCGCAGATCGCTCACGAAGAGGTCGGCCTCCTGCCCGCCCGCCGAAAAACCAAAGGTCACGCGGCCCTCGCGCAAGAGCTCCGCGTGCAGCCTCTGCCCGTGCGGATCGTCGACGTTGATGGCGCAAACCCCGGCGCACAGCTCGGTGAAGAGGCGGCGCTTGGCGGCGAAGTAGCGCTCCATGTCGCCGTGGTAGTCGAGGTGGTCGCGCGTCAGGTTGGTGAAGGCGGCGCTGGTGAAGGGAACGCCGGCGGCGCGCGCCTGATCGAGGGCGTGGCTGCTGACCTCCATCACGGCGCTCGTCACACCTTGAGCCCGCATGTCGGCGAGCAGGCGCTGCAGTCGGATGCTGCCCGGCGTGGTGTTGGGCGCGTCGAACGACTGGCCCGCGTAGCGGTAGCCGATGGTGCCGACGACGCCGACCGACTCGCCCGCGGCGCGGAGCATGGACTCGACGAGGTGGCTGACCGTCGTCTTGCCGTTGGTGCCGGTGACGCCGAGCATGGTCAGGCGGTGCGCTGGACGGCCAAAGAAGTTGGCGGCGGCGAGCGCCATGGCGAGGCGGATGTCGGCGCTGCGCAGGCAGTTTTCGGCGGGCAGCGACGGCGGGCAGGGCGCGTTCTGATCGAGGACCACCGCCAGGGCCCCCTTGGACCAGGCCTCGGCGGCGAACTCGGGCGCGACGGCGAAGAAGAGCTCGCCCGCGGACATCGAGCGCGTGTCGCAGGAGACTCCCGTGGCGTTGAGGTCGAGGATCGCCTCGCCCGCGCCGCCAATGTCCGTTCCCGCAATCACCTGTTGGAGCTTCATCTCTGCCTCTGACCTCTTCCTCTCGCGTCGTCTCTCCGGCGGCCCCGCCTGGGCGAGCGCCAAACGCCGCTACTCAAACTTCACCGACACAGCCGACCCCTTGCGCACGCTCGTCCCCGGCGGCGGCGTCTGGGCGACGACCCGTCCATGACCGCTCAGCTGCGGATCGAGATCGGCCGTCAAAAGCGCGTTGACCGCCGCGCGCGCCGACAGACCAAAGACATTGGGCACGAGCGACATCGAGGCGCGCTCTTCGCCCTCCATCGACTGGCCGCCGTCCTCCTCGACAAACCCATCCTCCGCCCCCTCCTCGACCGCTGGCGCCTGGGTCGCCATGGCAAACGCGCCGGCAAGCAAGGCCCGGTTGGCACTGGCGGCGCGCTCATGGCGCGTCTTCTCGACATCGACGGCCACGGCGCTCGACTGCGCCACGACGCGGGGCGGGACACCGAGATGGACGAGGGCGCCCTGAGCGATCTCCTTGAAGACCGGGGCCGCCACCACGCCGCCGTAAACGCTGGTCGTCGGCTCGTCGATGGTCACGGCGATGACAAGGCGCGGGTCGTCCGCGGGGACCATGCCGGCGAACGAGGCGATGCGCTTGGTCTTCGAATAACCGCCATTGGGGTCGACCTTCTGCGCCGTGCCCGACTTGGCCGCGACCGGGTAGTCGTCGAGCCGCGCCGCCCGTCCCGTTCCCCCGCGTTCGACGACGAGCGACATCATGTCGAGCACCTCGCGCGCCGTCTTTTCACTGACCACGCGGCGGGCGACTTCGGGCTGCCGGTCGAGCAGGAGCTTCCCCTCGGCGTCGACCACGCGCGAGACGATGTAGGGCTTCATGAGGTTGCCGCCGTTGGCCAGCGCGCCATAGGCGATCGCCGTCTGCAGGATCGACGCGCTCATGCCCTGGCCAAAACTCTGGGTCGCCAGCGCGATCTCCGCCCGCGGATAGGGAACCGCGCCGCGCGCCTCTCCAGGGAGCTCTGTTCCGGGCTTCTCCGCGAAGCCAAAAGCGCGGTGGTAGGCCTGCAGGCGCTCGCGGCCGAGGAGCTGGGCGATCTTGGTCACGCCGATGTTGGAGGAGACCTTGACGATCTCGGCCACCGTCATCGCGCCGTGCGGGTGCGAGTCGTGGATGGTGTGACGGCCGATGCGCATGTGGCCGTTTTCGCCGTCAAAGACGGTGTCCGGCTCGATGATTCCCTCTTCGAGGGCAGCGGCCACGGTGATCGGCTTAATGGTCGATCCCTGCTCGATCTGATCGACGACGGCGCGGTTTCTGCGGGCCGACACGTCAAACTTGGCCGGCGTGTTGGGGTTGAAAGTGGGCACGTTGGCCAGCGCCAGAATCTCGCCGGTGCGCGGGTCGAGGACCACCGCCATGCCCGCCAGGCCCTTGGTCTTGGTCACGGCCGCGGAGAGCGCTTTTTCGGTGAGGTGCTGAATGACCGAATCGATGGTCAGCGTGAGCGTGGCGCCGGTGAGCGTGTCGACAGGGACCGCGCCATCCATCAGCGCCGGCCGCCCGCGCGCGTCGCGCAGACCCTCCACGTAGTCGCGCTTGCCCCGCAAAACCTCGTCAAAGACGCGCTCCAGCCCCTCGATGCCGTGCCCGTCGATGTTCGAGTAGCCGAGGACGTGCGCCGCCAGCTCGCGCTGCGGATAAAAACGGCGCGACTCCTTCTGAAACCCGACGCCAGCCACGTTCGCCGCCTTGATCGCGGCCACTTCCTGATGCGTGGCGCGGCGCTTGAGCCAGACAAATCGGCGCGAAGTGTCGAGCAGCTTGCCCATGCGCTCGGTGGACACGTCGAGGGCCTTTGCCAGACGGCGGATCGCCTCTTCGCGCTCGCGGACCTCGCCCTGCTCCGAGGGCTTGTAGGCCTTGCCGCGCTGCTCGGCGCGACGGCGCTTCTCCGCCTCTTCTTCCTGCAGCTGCGCCTGACTTTTGAGCATCGACGGGTCGATGAAGGCACTGTCCACGTCCACGCTGGCGGCAAACTCACGCCCCTGACGGTCGAGGATGCGGCCGCGCTGTCCCGGAATCTCGATGCGGCGATCGTATTGGTCGCGCGCCTCGGCGCTCAGGGTGATGTTCTGGACGACCTGCAGCTGAATGGCGCGCCAGGCAAGCGCGGCGACGGCCACGGCGCACCCCATGCCGAGCAGACAAACGCGCAGGCGAATCCACCGCACCGCGCGCGCGTCCGAACCGGCTGTCTGTCGCTCTCTGGCCATGTCTGCGGTCGTCCGAAAGCTCCGCGCCCGAATCGACGCGGTGAAAGGGAAAAGGAAAAAATGCGTCGAGGCGCTCCCTGGCCGGGGCGCCTCTGGTGTTGGCGTTGCGCTGCCGTGCGCGTGTCACGGGCAGGGGCGAGGATTGAGGATTAAGGGTGAGCCGCGGTCGAAGCGCGCTGAACCGAGGCCACGGCGGTCCCCTGTTCGGTCTCGGGCGCACGCGTCGTTGAGGCCTTGGGGATGGTCACGACCTGACGGGAGGTGGGCAGGGCGAGCCCCAGCTGATCGCGGGCGATCGATTCGAGGCGGGCGGCGGCGCTGAGCGTGGCGCGCTCCATCTTGAGCTGCTCGTGCTGCCTGAGCAGGGCGCGGTGCTCGCGTTCGATCTTGCCCAGCGCGTAACCAGCCTGAACGGCGCGTCCGTGACTGGCCACGTGAAAGACGCCAGCGCCGGTGAGGAGCGCGGTGATGGCGACGGCGCGGTAGACGAGCTGGGTCTGTCCCGCTGTCAGCGCCTTGCGAATGGGCGATTCGCGGTGGTGCTTCTTCATGACAGCCTCTCGATGGCGCGCAGCCGGGCGCTGCGGGCGCGGGCGTTGGCGCTGATTTCGCTCTCGGATGGCGAGATGGGGCGCGGCGTCAGGACGCGGAACTCGGCACGGCGACCACAGCCACACACGGGCATCCCCGGCGGACAGACGCAGCCCTCGCCCAGTTCGCGAAAGCGCTGTTTGACCCTTCGATCTTCGAGCGAGTGAAAACTGATGATGGCCGCGCGACCGCCCCTGCCGACGAGTGAAGGCAACTCGCCGAGGATCGCGTCGAGCTCGTCGAGCTCTCCATTGACCGCGATGCGCAGCGCCTGAAACGTGCGCGTCGCCGGGTGGATCTTTCTGGGCCAGGCCTGACGCGGAATGGCCTCGGAGACGATGCGGGCGAGCGCCTGTGTCGTCGTCGGCGAGGGCGTGGCGCGCTTGATGGCGCGGGCGACGCGGCGGGCATGTGGCTCCTCGCCGAGCTGAAAGATCAAATCCGCCAGCGCTTCTTCGCTCAGGCGCTCGACGAGTTCGGCGGCGGTCTCCCCGGTCGCGCCCATGCGCATGTCGAGCGGCCCCTCCTGCGCGAATGAAAACCCGCGCGACGCCGTGTCGATCTGCGGCGAGCTGACCCCGAGGTCGAGCAGAAGGCCGTCCACGCGTTCGATGCCGAGATCGTCGAGGACCTCGCGCGCCTGAGAAAACCGGGCGTGCGCCGCGACGAACCGATCGCCAAAGCCAGAGAGGCGCCGACGGGCGGCCTCAAGGGCACACGGATCGCGGTCGATGCCGATGACGCGCGCACCAGTCTCCAGAAGCGCCCGCGCATGTCCTCCCCCGCCCAGCGTTCCGTCCAACATGGTCACCCCCGGCCTCCCGCGCAGCAACGCCACGGACTCGTCACGCAAAACAGTGACGTGGTGAAACACCTCCACGCCGCCTCCACTCAGTGCCGCAGGCAGAAAAAGGAGCTCAAAAAGGCCCGCTTGGCGTCCTCGGCCTCCGCATACGTCTCGAAGGCATCCTCCAATCCAGCCGCGCGAAAGATGGCCGCCAGATAGGGCGACAGGCCGCAGAGCTTGAGGTCGCCGCCAGCCGAACGCAAAAGGCGCGCGCGCGCGCTCAAAGGACCGAGCCCCCGGTAGTCGAGGTGATCGACGCGGGAGAGATCGAGGACGACCTTTTGGTAGCCGCGATGGCTGAGGCGGAAGAGTTCCTCGCCGATGTGCGCCAGCTCCATGTCCCCCATCTCGCCTTCACAGCGAATCACCGCCACGTCCGTCTGAACGCTCGCGGCCTCCCGAATGCCCGTCTTCACCATGCGCTGGAGTGCCATTTTTCTCGTTTCTCCATCCCAAAAATCGCTGAAATCCTATTGTTCCGCGATCAAATTCATTGATTGGCAAAGCGCCGTCACAAACCAATCTCGGTGAATACCTTTTCGATGGAATCCTGATGCTCTTCGTCGAGCGCGGCATTGCTGGCCTTTTCCCAGCGCGCCTTTGACCAAAGCTCCATTCGATTCAATTGCCCGACCCAGACGATTTCTTTTTCCAGTCCGCCCCATTTGCGGAGATTGGGCGGCAAAAGAATTCGCCCCAATTTGTCGATCTCAATGTCAACGGCATTGGCGACATACGTCCGATAAATCTGGCGCACGCCGACTTCGGAGGGACTGCGCTGCGCCAGCTTGGCCTCGAAGGCCTCCCACGCCTTCAGCGGGTAGACGTGCAGGTAGAGCCCCTCGCCGTCGCTCGCGCTCCCGTCAAAAGCGGTGGTCACGACGAGCTGCGCCTCGCCCTCACAGGAGAGCGCGTCACGGAAGCGCGCCGGGACGCTGGTGCGCCCTTTCGCGTCAATCGTGTGCTCGTAAAGACCTCGAAACGCCATTGCCCGGCCTCTGGTGGGAGAAACTCATCGCGTGGTCCCGGATGCCTCGACGCGCCATCCCTTGCCACTTTCCGCCACTTTGTGCCGCGCCCCTCGTCTACTTGTCAAAACAAAACATCTGCGCACGCTGCCAACGCGCCAATGACACCAAATCTTGAATGTCGTTGAAAAGCCCACCCCTATTTATGCCGATGAAGACAAATCAACCACAAACGCTCCAGAAGACACACAATATCGCCATTTCACCCTGAACAGCGCGCCTTCAGGCGCTTTATCGACACTCTTTTGAGAGGAGAAAGATCTGTCGCTGAAGGCCTTTGGTGGATCGAAGTGGATCGCGATCGAGCGTCCGCTCGCGGCGGTGGATGAGCGTCCAGATTCCACGCGCCAGAAGCTGTCGCGAAGCGATGTCGCCAGCTCTCGGCGTGAAACCGGACCGCGTCCCGCCCGGAAACCCAGGCGTTTTCAAATAAATTTAAAGTTATTCGCGCGCCATGAATGGAAATGCGACGCCGCGAATGAACGCGCGCGGAATCAATCAATCGTTTCGCGCCAAAACCGACAAAGGCGGGCACTGGGCCCGCCTCTGCGAAAACATGTTCCCATCTTCAAAAATACAAATGCCGCGCCTCACTCCTTTTTCATCAGGCTCAACCCACCAGCGACAAACATGACGCAGGAGGCGATGAACGACAGCGCGAGGCCGGACATGAATGGCGAATAGACATCATTGGCGAGGAGATAGACAGCGGTCAGCACGATGGCGAGGGCGCCGACAAGGCCAGCGGCCAGAGGGGCGAGCAAAAGCGGCTTGCGCGGAATCTGCGGCATGGCACCCGACCTGCGGATGACCAGCGAGGCGATGGCGACGAGCGAGAGGAAAAGGCCGAGGAAGTTGGTCGCGACGTAAGCGCTGTCTTCGTAGCCAGACTCACCGATGTAGGTGCTCCAGGGCATCATGCTGAAGAAGAAGAGGCCCACGCTGGCGGCCACGCTCACGCGCTGAAAGAGGGGCAACGCCAAAAAGCCTGTCCAGGAATCCTTAACCATCGCCAGAGGGTCGTTGGGCAACGCGCTGAGATCGCCCGTGTCGTATTCGGTCACCTGAATGCCTTCGCCATAGCGACGGCTCTTGCCGCCCTCGGTCGACATGACTGGCGCCTCGGCCTTCTTGAGCGGCGGATCGTCGTCGACCCAATACTGGGCGTATTTGCCCGCGTAACCGCCCGAGCCACTCGCCGGCTTCTGCGAGGTCTCGACGCTGCTCTCTTCCGGGGCGCTGATCGGCGCGGCGCGGCGCTTGCGGGGGCGCTCTTCGCCATCGGCCGAACGCTTGCGCGGTCCATGTTCGCCACGGCTGCCAGCGGGACGTTTGCGGTGGGGGCGGGCACTGCCCTGGGCCTTGGGCTGGGGGGCAAAATCGCCATCATCGCCCGGCGCGTTGAGGCTCATTTCGAGAAGCGATTTGTCGAGAACGGCGTCGCACTGGGGGCAGAAGCTCGTGTCGTCGGGACAGCTGGTCTGACAGTTGGGGCATTTCATGGGGGCGCCTTATTGAGCGAGCGCACAGGAGCGTCAATCAGGTCTTTCGGACGCGACGCGCCCATGTGTCCGCGGAGAAAATCGCCTCTGCCGGGAATGCGTCAGCGGGAGGGCGCGCGGCGCCATTCATTAAATAAAATAATAAAACGCGCGTGTTTGAGCGTCGACCAACGCCGAGGCCGCTGCCGCTTTGTCTGTCTACGCGAAGGCCGCCGCGTTCCGGCTTTTCCGACGACTTTCGCGACCGCCTTCGATGGCGCCTCCGGCCGGTTGCCGTCCCCATGGGGCCAGTGTATGGCGCGCGGCCTTTTTTTGAGCGCTCCCGCCCTGTCCGCCCCCGCCATCTGGCCCGGGCCCATGGCCAAAAGGAACGCGACATCGACGGACGAAATGAAGCTCAAACAGAGACCCGAGGATTTCACCGTCACCGAGAGCTGGCGATTTGACGAGTCGCCCCGCGGTGAGTGGCGCGTCTACGCGATGGACAAACAGAAGCTGTCCACCTTTGACGCCATCGAGCGCATCGCCCGTGCCTTTGACCTGCCGCGCGGGTGTTTTTCGTTCTGTGGCCTCAAGGACAAGCAGGGGCGCACCCGGCAGCTGATCGCCGTGCGCGGCGCCGACGTGGACATGCAGGACCCGGATCTGCGGCTCAAATTCCTCGGTCGAACGCGCGAGCCACTCTCCGCGGCGAACACCACCTCCAACCGCTTTGGCGTCACCATCCGCGCCCTGACGCGCGAGGAGACCGCCGCCCTGCCCGCCGCCGTGGCCGACGTGAACCGCCTGGGCGTCATCAATTACTTCGACAGCCAGCGCTTCGGTTCGCTCAAGCACGGTCAGGGGTTCATCGCCAAACAGCTCATCGAGGGCGACTTCGAGGGCGCGCTCCACAGCCATCTGGCCACCCCCTCGCCGCTCGACAAAACACACGACGCCAAGGTCAAGGCCTTCTGGCGCGATCACTGGGGCGAGTGGCGGCTGCGCTGCACCATTCCCGGCGCCGAGCGCTACGAGCCAATCCTGCGCGTCCTGCGCCGCGATCCCGACGACTTCTTGGGCGCCTTCCTGCGCATCGACCCCAAGTATCGGGCGCTCCTCGTCTTCGCCTACCAGTCGTATCTCTGGAACGAGTCGGTGCGCCGCTATCTCATGGCCCTCCTGCCCGGGCAGCCGCTCATCGCGCTCGACTACCAGGCCGGCAAGCTCCTCTTCCCGCGAGAGATGACGCGCGATCAGATTGACGCGCTCAGGCGGACGACCTTTCCGCTGCTCGCGCCAGAGACGAAGATCACCGATTCGCGCATCCGACGGGCCGTGGACTGGGTGCTGGGCCGCGAGCGGCTGTCGCTCGACAAGCTGCGCGTTCCGGGGACGGAGCAGATCTTCTTCCGCCACGAGGAGCGCCCGATCGTGATGCATCCGGGCAACCTCCTGCTCGGCCCGGCCCGGCCCGACGAACTCAACGAGGGGTTCCAGAAGATCTACCTGGCGTTCACCCTGCCGCCGGGCGCCTACGCGACGCTGACCGTGCGGCGGCTGTTCTCGTTCACCGAGCAGGAAAACCGCGAGCACCTGCCCGAGGCGGAGGAAGACGTGGGTGGCGAGATCGAGGTGCGCGGCGCCGACGGCTCGTTCCATCGTGTCGAACAGGACCGGCGTATCGATTCGCCCGCCGCCAGCGCCCAGACCGACGCCAAGCCCAAGAAGGAAAAGCACCAGAAACGGCGCGCGGAGCAGGCGGCTCTGGCCAAACTGATCGCCACGGGATCGCCGGAAGACGGCGCCGGGACAAAGCCACCCGCGATGGGCTTCAGGGCCATGCAAAAGCTCAAGAAGGAAGCGCGGACCGCGCGGCGTCAGGCGGCGCAGGCGACCAAGGCAGCGGCGCGTTCGGGCAAATCCAGGCGGTCGTGACCTTGGGCAAAAATTCAATCCTCAAATGAGGCAGGGGCCGTCCCGCGTCTGGCGTGGCGGCCATCGTTTTTTGAGCGCTCGACGCGAATCGATGCGCGAAAGGCTGGACATGATCGACATCGCCCGCACCGGCGCCGAGGTCCGCGACTTCAGGCGCCGCCTCGCCGCACAAGGCAAAACGCTCGCCCTCGTCCCGACCATGGGTTTTTTGCACGAGGGGCACCTCTCGCTCTTTCGCGAAGCCCGAAAGCGCGCCGACGTGTGCGCCGCCTCGCTCTTCGTCAATCCGACTCAGTTCGGCCCGAGCGAAGACCTGGCGCGCTACCCACGCGACGAGGCGGGCGACTTCGCCAAGATGGAGGCAGAGGGCGTGTCGCTCGTCTTCGCCCCGGACGCCGACGAGATTTATCCGGCGGGTGAAGAGACGCGGGTCGAGGTCGAACGGCTCTCCGATCGCCTTTGCGGGCGCTCGCGGCCCGGGCACTTTCGCGGCGTGGCCACCGTGGTGCTCAAGCTCTTCAACCTCTTCCAGCCAGAGGTCGCCGTCTTTGGCGAAAAGGACTTTCAGCAGCTCATGGTCATCCGGCGCATGGCGCGCGACCTCTTCCTCGACGTGGAGATCGTGGGCGCTCCCCTGATTCGGGAGGCGGACGGCCTCGCGCTCAGCTCGCGCAACAGCTACCTCTCGGCGGAGGATCGGCAGCGGGCGCTGGGGCTCTCGCGCGCGCTCAAAGCCATGCGGGACGCGGTCCAATCAGGTGAGAACGACACGGCGGCGCTGCGCTCGATCGGCAGCCAAATCCTGAGCGAACACGGGCTCGTCGAGGACTACCTGGCGATCGTCGACGAACAGACGCTGGATCCCGTCGATCGACTTGGCGCTGGCCCCACGCGCGCGCTTATCGCTGCCCACTGCGCTGGTGTCCGCCTCATCGACAACGCGCCGCTTGGCCGCTGAGGGCGCCAGGCTCACTTGCCGATGCAAAAGCGCGAAAAGATCTCGTCGAGCAGCGCGTCATCGACCTGTTTGCCGACGATTCTGTCGAGGCAGCGCGCGGCCTCGCCGAGGTCGTAGGCGCAGATTTCGAGGGGGGATTCCCGCGCGTTGACAGCGGCCTGGCGCAGGGCGGTTTCGGCCTGTTCGAGGAGTTCGGCGTGGCGACGGTTGGTCACGATCAGCTCGCCGCTCAGTCCCTGGCCTTCGCCGCGCAGCGCTCGCACGATCGCCGACTTCAACGCCGAGAGCCCCTGTCCTGTCCGCGCGCTCACCCGGATCGCCGCGTGCGCGTCGAGCCCGAGATCGAGCTTGTTCTCGACGACGAGGAGTTCCACCGGGAGGCACTCGGGAGGCGGCACTGGAGACACCGGATCGAGCACCCAAAGGCAGAGTCCGGCGCGCTCCATCTCCGCCCGCGCCCGCTCGATGCCCTGCCGCTCGACACGTCCGGCGCCCTCGTCGCGCAGGCCCGCCGTGTCCACCAGGGTGCAGGGAATGCCGTCGAGATCGACGCGCGCCTCGATGGCGTCGCGGGTGGTGCCTGGGGCGTCGTCGGTGAGGGCACGCGATTCGCCGATGAGCGCATTGAAGAGGCTGCTCTTGCCAGCGTTGGGGGCGCCGGCGATGGCCACGCGCACACCTTCGCGCAGGGCGCGGCCAAGGCGATGGGTCGATCTGAGCGCGGCGCAGCGTTCGGCGAGGGAGGTGGCGCGCTCGGCGTAGTCGGCAATCGGCGCGTCGAGGAGTTCCAGATCTTCGGGAAAGTCGAGCAGCGCCTCGATCTCGGCCCGCAGGCGCAGAAGATCGCGGTCGATTCCGTCGATGGCCTGCCCCAGGGCGCCAAAGAGCTGACCGCGCGCGGCACAAAGCGCCGCCTTGGTCTCCGCGCCCACCAGATCGGCGATGGCCTCCGCGCGTTCGAGGCTGATGCGACCGTTGAGAAAGGCCCGGCGCGACAGTTCACCAGGAGCGGCGGCACGCGCGCCCGCGGCGTGGGCCGCGTCGAGAATGGCGGCCACCTGAAGCGTTCCGCCGTGGCACTGCAGTTCGACGATGTCCTCGCCGGTGAACGAAGCCGGGCCCTGGAAATAGAGGACGATGGCCTCGTCGAGGACTTCGCCACTTCGCGGATGGCGGATCTCGCGCAGGAGGGCGCGGCGGGCAGGGACGGCGGCGGGCAGCAAGGTCAGACGGCGCGCCACGTCGAGGGCGTGGGGGCCGGCGATGCGGATGATGGCGACGCCTGCGGGAGAGGCGCCGGTGGCCAGCGCGGCGAGGGTGTCGGTCGTCGAGTCGAAAAGATGCATGGACAGTGCCTGGGCGTGAGGGGGCGCGCGACATGGTCCAGCGCAGGGCCAGCGTCAATGAATCGCCGGGCAGCCAGGTCCGCCTTGCGGCGCGCGGATGGCGCGGTCGGAAAGTATCGGCACGCGCGGTTGCGGATTAGAGACGCCGCCCCTCAAGTTCGCTCGACGCCGAGGAGGGCGCCCATGACAGACGCACGCGAGACAGAGACCGAGACGGAAAACGGGAATGGAGCCGGGACAGCGCCAGAGGCCGCCCATGACGCGGCTGAAACGCCTGCCCAGGCCCAAGCCGACGCGACGGCAGACAGCGCGGTCGCCGCGACCGAAAAATCGACCGAACAGTCTCTGCCGGACGCCGCCACCTCCGAAGGCGCAGGTCCATCCAATGCCGACGCCAGCGCCGACGCCAATGCGACGCCTGAAGCTGTCGATGCCGATGAAACCGCCCTTCCGCTGGACGAGGACTTCTCCTGGCCAGAACGCCCCAAGCGCCGCGGCCCTGGCGTGGCTCTGGCGCTCGCCGCCGTCGCCCTGTGCGCCTTCCTCGCCTTCGAGTCGCGCCACGCCTTTGCCTACTGGCTGACGGCCTCCGGAGAGCCGGTCACACTCGACGCCCAAACCCTCGCCGACGCGACCGCCCTCGACGCCCTCGACAACCACCTGGTCCGGATTCAGGGCACGCCCGGCGCCTCTGCCGCGCGCTTCAAGGAGCGCTTCGTCGCCCGCGAACTCGTGGCCATCGGAGGCACCCCCGTCCTTCTGCAGCGCGCCCCGACCCGCGCCCCCGGATCGATGATCCCGCAGGACCCGCCCCCGGATCGCGCGCCCGTCGATGTCACCGGTCGCCTCGTCCGCGACAGCTCGCTCGATCGCGACTACGGCGAGGCCTTCGCGGCCTTTCTCCAGCGCGGCGAGGTCGAACTCGTCGGCGGCCACGTCTACGTCCTCATCCAGGACGAGCGCCCGCGCGCTGGCTGGCAGACACCGCTCCTTCTCCTCGCGCTGGCCCTGCTCGCCTTCGTCAACGGTCGCTACATCGTCCGTTCCTGGCGTCGCTGACCCCCTCGCGAGGGCGTCCCAGCCCCCCTTTTCGCCCTACCGGACCGCTTCTTGACGCTCTCAGACGAGCTGAAGATAAGGGCGCCCCTTTCGACGCCGGCCAGGCCCCGCAACCTCGGAATCCACCCTTTGCGCCGGACCCTCGTGGGCGGGCGCCACCGCTCGGAGCAAGACTTTGATCCAGCACCACCTCTTGTTGGTCGACGGCAACCTGAACGAACGCGGCGTGAGGGAGCGCTTCTTCGAGTCCGAGGGATTTTCCGTCGCGACGGCCGCCACCGCAGAGGAGGCGCTCTCGATTCTGGCCACCGACCCGCTGCCGGTCCTCGTGATCAGCGCGGTCCACCTGGAGAGCATCGACGGCTTCGCGCTGTGTGAATGCCTGAGCCACCAGGAAGCGACGCGCGACATTCCCTTCATTCTCATCGCCGACCGCCCCCTGGGCGACTTGCCGCCAGTCGACCAGCTGCTCGTGAAGCAAAAGCTCAAGCAAGTCGGCGTTGAGGCGGACGACTACCTGCCCCGGAGCGTCGATCTCGGCGCGCTGCTCGATCGCGCGGTCCTGCACATCACGCTCGTCGGGCGCGCTCAGCTGACGCAGGCGCTTCTGGATGGAACGACGCGCAGTGGGCGTCTGGAATACATGGGCGTCGTCGAGCTCGCGCAGCTCTTCGAGACCTCCGGGCGCTCGGGCAAGGTCCTGTTCGAGCTGAACGGCGATCGCGCCCAGCTCTTTTTCCGCGACGGCCAGCTCATCGACGCGCGCGTTGGCTACCTGAGCGAAAAGCGCGCTTTTTTCCGACTGCTCGCGGCGAGCGAGGGCGAGTTCGAGCTCACCTTTGGCGAACCGGGACGACCCGCCCGCATCGAGACGCCGACCAAGGCGCTGATCGCCGAGGGAACGCGCCGTCTGGAAGAGCTCCGCTGGATGGCGACGCAGCTGCCGCCACTCGACACGGTGCTCGAATTCAACCTCGACCTGCTCTCCGAGCGCCTCTCCGAGATTCCCGACGAGACGAACGAGCTGATGCGCCACTTCGACGGCCGGCGGACGCTCCGCGAAGTGCTCGAACTGGCGGCGCAGGACGATCTGGGGGCCATGGGCGTCGTCGGCAACCTGGTCTTCGACGGACTGCTCGTGCCCTCGGCCGCGGACGCGCGCGACGTTCGCGAAGCCAAAGACGATCAGGCACAGGCCACGCCGTTTCCGCAGGCGGAAGAGACGCCCCCGCCCCCCGCCGAGCGCGATTTTGCGCGGAGCGCGACAGGCGAGGCGCAGGCGACGCCGGCAGAGCTTCTTTTCTTTGAGGAGGCGGCGACCGAACGCGAGGCGCGGACAGGCGGAGAACACGCCGCGGAAGAACAGGCGCACCTTCAGGGCGAATTTCAGGCCTTCGAGGGCGTCCAGATCGGTGGCGCCGCGGCCGAATACGGGCGGTCTCAGGAAGAAGACGCCTCCGCGGACGCGGAAGAGAGCGCGACGGCCGAGAGCAGCGCCGACAACGCCAACGCCAGCCCTGCCCAAGACGCGCCGGTCTCCCTGGATGAAAGCGACGACGATTTTGGCTTCTTCAAGAACCCGCCCGCGCGTGCCGAAACGATGTCGGCACCAGCGCCAGCGGTGGAAGTTTCGGCGGCACTGGCGACAGACGACGCGTCCACCTCTGCCCATGCCCCGTCATCCAAGCCCGCGACGCTCCCCGCCCCGTCTGTCTCGCTCTCAGGCGCGCTCGCGCGTCCCCAGCCAACGCCTGTGAGCGCGGAGCTGGCGGCTGTGTCGGATCAGGAGATGATCGACGCGCTGCGCCCCTCGCGACGCTGGCCGCTCACTGTCCTCGGCGCGGCGATCCTGCTCGGCGTCGGCCTTCTGGCCGGACAATTCCTGGCGGACGGCTCTGAAGACTCGGACACGCCACCGGCTCCAGTGTCGAGCGCGAGCGTTCCCCAGGCCTCCGCGGCACAACCTCCCGCCTCCGCCCCGGTCGCCACCAAGCCCCCCGCGACAAACGACGCGACACTGACACCGCCAGCGGCCAGCGATTCGTCGGCGGCCACGGCACTCTCTCAGGAACAGGCGAACGCGACCGCTCCAGGCGACGCGACGCCCCCCCCAAACGCCCCCATGGCGAGCGCGCCCCAGCCTGAACCGTCCCCCGCGCCGGTCCTCGCCAAGACGACAGAAACAGCGCCCGCCGCCCCGGATCCGGTCGCCACCAAGTCGCCCGCGACAAACGACGATCCACCTGCGCCCGCACCGCAGCCGACGCCCGCGCCCGCCAAAGTCGCCGCAGCCGTTCAGCCTCCACCCGCGCCCGAACCTGAGCCCGCGCCCGCCCCAGATCCCGAAGCGGCGGAAGAAGCCTGGGAAAAACTCCTCGAACGCGGCGAAGCGCTTCTCAACGCCGAGCGCCTGCCTGCCGCGGCCAAGGTCTTCCGCGAGGCGATCAAAAAGCGGCCCAACGACCAGCGCGCCCTCTCCGGTCTGGGACGCGCTCTCATCGACCGCAGCCCCAATCAGGCCATCAAGCACCTGAAGCGCGCGCTCAAGCTCGACCCCACCGACGCGTTGGCCTGGCACGACCTCGGCGTCGCCTACCAGTTCTCCTCGCCCGAACGCCCCCGCGAGGCGCTCCACGCTTACGAGCAGTTCCTCGACTACGCGCCCGACAGCAAGAAGCCCAACGCCGAAGAAATCCGCACCATCGTCAAGATGCTGAAGGAGGAGCTGGCCGCGCAGTGAGCGCCCATCGAGCGCCGACGCCCCTCCCCTTCCCTGCCCAGCCGCATCCGAGGACCTCGCGCCCCACTCTCCTGGCGAGGTCCTTTCCTTTTTCCGCCCCAAACTCTCACGCGCCCGCAACCGACGCCTACAGACGAGCGGCCGGCGCGCGACACGAAAGGACCTCCGCATGAGCAGCACCGACCCCGTCGAACAGGGCTCGCACTTCATCCACGAGATCATCGACGGCGAACTGGCCTCGAAAAAGGTCGAGGGCGTCGTCACGCGCTTCCCGCCCGAGCCCAACGGCTACCTCCACATCGGCCACGCCAAATCGATCTGCCTCAACTTTGGAACGGCGCTCAAATACGGCGGCCGCTGTCACCTGCGCTTCGACGACACCAACCCGACGAAGGAAGAGCAGGAGTTCATCGACTCGATCATGGCCGACGTGCGCTGGCTCGGCTTCGACTGGGGCGAGCACCTCTATTTCGCCTCCAGCTACTTCGAGCAGCTCTACGCCTGGGCCGAAGATCTCATCCGCGACGGAAAGGCCTACGTCTGCGACCTCAGCGCCGACGAGGTGCGCGCCTATCGCGGAACGCTCACCGAACCTGGTCGCCCAAGCCCCTATCGCGACCGCTCCATCGAGGAGAATCTCGACCTCTTCCGGCGCATGCGACAGGGCGAATTCGAGGACGGCGCCAAGACGCTGCGGGCCAAAATCGACATGGCCTCGCCCAACCTCAACCTGCGCGACCCGGCGCTCTACCGCATCCGCCGCGCCCACCATCCGCGCACCGGCGACGCGTGGTGCATCTACCCCATGTATGACTGGGCCCACGGTCAGTCCGACGCCATCGAGCGCATCACCCACTCGCTGTGCACGCTCGAATTCGAGAACCACCGACCGCTCTATGACTGGTTCCTTGGCCAGATCGACGCGCCGAGCCACCCCCGCCAGATCGAGTTCGCGCGCCTCAATCTGACCTACACGGTGATGAGCAAGCGCGTGCTGCGCCGCCTGGTCGAAGAGGGATTCGTCGACGGTTGGGACGATCCGCGCATGCCGACCATCGCCGGACTGCGCCGCCGCGGTTACACCCCCGCCTCGATTCGCGCCTTCTGCGAGCGCATCGGCCTGTCCAAGCGCGAGAGCCTCGTCGACGTGACGCTGCTCGAAAACGCCGTGCGCGACGACCTCAACGCCAGCGCGCCGCGCGTCATGGGTGTGCTCGACCCGATCAAAGTGGTCATCGAGAACTGGGACGAGGACAAGGTCGAGATGCTGGAGGTGCCCTACCACCCGGATAAGCCCGAGTTCGGCAGCCGCCAGGTGCCCTTCACGCGAGAGATCTTCATCGAGCGCGACGACTTCATGGAGGACCCGCCCAAGAAGTTCTTCCGCCTCGCCCCCGGCCGCGAGGTGCGCCTGCGCTGGGCCTACTTCCTCAAGTGCGAGCGCGTGGTGAAAGACGAAGCGGGCAACATCGTCGAGCTGCGTTGCACCATCGATCCCGAGACCAAAGGCGGCGCGCCAAGCGATGGCCGCAAGGTCAAGGGCACCATCCACTGGGTCAGCGCGCAGGACAGCCTCGAAGCCGAGGTGCGCCTCTACGACCGCCTCTTCAACGAGGAAGCGCCGTCGGCCTCTGACTTCGAAAAGTCGCTCAACCCCGGCTCGCTCAGGACAGTCCGCGCGCGCGTCGAAAAAAGCCTCTCCCAGGCCAGCGGCGGCGCCCACTTCCAGTTCGAGCGCCAGGGCTACTTCTTCACCGACCCCGTCTCGTCCAAAGAGGGCGCGCCCGTCTTCAACCGCGTGGTGCCGCTGCGCGACACATGGGCCAAGGTCGCCGCCAAATCGCGCTGAGCCCCCCCCCCACTCCAGACACCTGATCCCGGGCCCGGGGCGCGCTCGGGATCGCCACAAAGCAAGTCCATCCGACGGCTTGAAATGTCCCTACTCATCCCTTAAGGGCCCCGGCTTTTTTTGCGCCCCTCTCATCCGCGCCCCACCTTCATCCCTTCGAAGAGGTTGTCAGCATGGCCAAGCGAGTTCTCATCGTCGACGACGCGATCTTCATGCGCGACATGATCCGAGACATCTTCACCGCCGATGGGTTTGAAGTCGTCGGCGAGGCGGTCCACGGACTGGAGGCCATCGAAAAATACAAAGAGCTCTCACCCGATTTCGTCACCATGGACATCGTGATGCCCTTCAAGAGCGGCATCGAGGCCACGCGCGAAATCATCAAATTCGACCCGGCCGCCAAAATCATCATGTGCAGCGCCCTCGGACAGGAAGCGCTCGTGATGGAGGCCATCGAGTCTGGCGCGAGCGACTTTGTAGTGAAGCCTTTCCGCTCCGAAGACGTGCTCGCGGTCGTTCACAAAGTCTTGGGCGTCTGACGCGTCGAGTGAGCGCGGCCAGTTGAATCCCGAAGCCATCAAATACCTCGGGGTCTTCACGACCGAGGCTCAGGAGCACCTGGACCGCCTGAACGATCTCCTGATCCGCCTCGAAAAATCACAGGCGGAGTCGCTGGGCTCGATTCACGAAGAGCTCATGCGGCGTGCCCATTCGCTCAAGGGCGGCGCCGCGATGATGGGTCTGACCGCCTCGGCGCAAATGGCCCACCGATTCGAGGACTGGATCATCGCGCTGCGCGGCTTGCCCGACGAGATCGAGTCCTCGCTCCTCTCTGCCAAGCTGGTCGATGGGCTTCTCACAGCCGTCGATCACATCGGACAGCTGCTCCAGGCAGAGATTGACGAGACGCCCCAGCCAGAGCGCCCCCCGCTGCTCGAACGCATCGCCCGGCAGGTGTCTTCGGCGCAGCTTTTGGCTGAACGGTTGACCACGCCCAAGAACTCCGAGGAGGTGGCGACCGAATCGCCTTCTCTGGCGGCGCTTCACGAAGAGGCGTCTCCCCCGCCGCCTCTGACGCCGCGTTTCCGGCTCAGTCTGACGATCGAGCCGTCGAGCCCGATGCCCGCTCTGAGGGCTTTTCTCGCTCACAAAAAGCTCGACGCGCTCGGCACCATCCTGAGCTCGCGCCCAAGCGCCGACGAACTGCGCTCTGGCAAGCTGCCTGGCGGAACGCTCGAACTGGAGCTGTCAGCCGATTTCATCGACATCGCTCGCGCCATCCACTCGCTCACCGAGATCGCGCAGACCGAGATCGCCGCGCTCGACAGAAATGCCGCCGAAAGCTGCCCCGCGCCCCGCGATCTTCTGGCGGTCAACGTCGACGCCCTCGTCGCCGAGGTCGCAGCGGCCAAGAACGCGCAGACCTCCAAGAAGCCCCCCACCCTCTCTCCGGCCGCCATCGACAGCCGAGGGGGCAAAGAAGGCGGGGTCATCCGGGGCGAACGCGGCGAAATCTCGCGCACGTTGCGCGTCAAAGCCGAGCTCCTCGACACCGTGCTCGACTCGATGGGCGACTTCCTCATCTCGATCGCGCGGATGCGATCGCTGGCGGCGCAGACGGCCAAGGCGCACACCGACGACCGGCGACTCCTGCAGATGTTCGAAGGCCTCGACGCGCTGCACATCGACGCGCGCACGCTGCACAACCAGGTGCTCTCCGCCCGCCTGATGCCGCTCGCCTCGATTATGGGGCCGATCACGCGCGCCGCTCGCGACTTGGCGCGGACCCGGGGTCGCGAACTCGATTTTTCGATCAACGGCGACGAGGTCATGCTCGACCACGCGGTGCTCGAAGTCCTCGGCGCTCCGCTGCTGCACATCATCAGAAACGCCGTCGATCACGGCCTGGAGTCCCCTGACGAACGCGCCTCTACGGGCAAGTCCAGGACCGGCCACATCTGGCTGACGGCACGCCGCGAGCAGGCCCACATCCTCCTTCGCATCGCCGACGACGGGCGGGGCATGTCGGCCCAAAAGCTCAAAGAAAAAGCCATCGCGCGCGGCCTCATCTCAAAGTCGCAGAGCGAAACTCTGAGCGAACGCGCGGCACTCCGACTCTGCTTCCTCCACGGCCTATCCACCGCCGAGACGGTCAGCGACATCAGCGGGCGCGGCGTCGGCATGGATGTCGTCCGGCGCGCCATCGAGGGAATCGGCGGCCACATCGACCTCGCCTCGCGCCCCAACCAGGGCACGACCTGGACCATCACGCTCCCCTACACAGTCGCGATCGTCCAAGCGCTCTTCGTCCGACTGGGTGAGACCGCTTTCGGCATCCCCACCCCCCGCATCGCGCACGTGGACATGGCCGCCGCCGACACCTTCATCGACAGCCACGGCCAGCCCTATCTCTCCTGGCGCGGCACGCTCGTTCCCGTCTTCGATCTCGGCGCCATGCTGCGCGTCGACACCGACTTCTGGCCCAGCAACCGCCCACGCCCCGTCGTCATCGTCGACAGCGGCGAGCGCCAGTTCGCGCTTCTGGTCGACGCACTCATCGGCACCCAGCGCTCGATCCTCCGCCTGCTCAAGCCACCGCTTAACCTCATCGGCTGCCTGACCGGCGTCACCATCCGCACCTCTGGCCTGCCCGCCTTCATTCTCGACGTGCGACGACTCTTCTCGCGCTGAAACGCCCGCGGCGGCGTTCGCGCCCGCGTCGAAATTGTCGGCAGAAAACCGTCGAAGCCGATGCCTCCCTAAGGTATGGCGCCGCGCCTCATCGGGGGCCCCGTTCAAAGCCCCCTTCTTCGAGGGAGAGGTGCGCGCATGACCCAAAAAACCCCGGCCATCAGGAAGCATGGCCCCTTCCACCAAATCGTGATGGCGGGCGCCGACGACCTGGCCTGCCTGCAGAACATCGATCCCGCGCTCTGGGCCGCCACGAGCATTCCCCTGCGAGATCTCCACTGCGATCCGGCGCTCCTGAAGATCCTCGACCCCAGCGGCTGCGGACGCCTGCGCAGTGACGGCCTCATTGAGCTGCGCGACTGGCTCTTTGCCCGACTCGTCCAGCGCGACGGCATCGCTGAGCGCCGCGACAGCGTGCGCGCCGACGATCTCGAATCGAACGGCGACATCGGCCAGCGCCTGCAACAGACCGCGCGCCACCTCCTCACCGAGCTGGGCCGAGATCCCGCCTCCGACAGCCTCTCGCTCAAGGACGTGCGCGACTTCCGCGCGAGCTACAGCAAGCGACTCGTCAACGGCGACGGCGTGGTTGCCGCCAGCCAAATCGAGGCCCCGGCCATCGCCTCCTTTGTCAAAAACATCATCGACATGGTGGGCGGCGCGCCCGAGCTCAGCGGCGAAACCGGCGTCGGCAAGGCAGATCTCGGACGCTTTCGCGAAGAGGCGGCCAAATTCCAGGCATGGCAGGCGCGCGGACGCGACGAAGCGGCGTTGCTCCCTCTCGGCGAGGCCACAGCCAAGGGCTACGCGCTCGTCGACAGCCTCCGCCCCAAGGTCGAGGAGTTTTTCTACCAGTGCTCCCTCTTGGAGCTCGAAGGCCGCGCCCAGGGCGATTTGCGCCTCCAGGCCGACGCCCTGCGCGACATCGCGACCAAAGGCCGCCAAAGCCTCTTCGACTACCTGCGCCAAAGCCCCATCGCCACGCCCACGCCAGACTGCGCGCTCACCTTTGACGGACCGCTCAACCCGCTCTTTGTCGAGCCACTCGCCGACCTCTACGCGACCGTCATCGCCAAGCTGCCCAACGGCGCCACCGCCAAGGCACTGACCCCCGCCCTCTGGAAGGAAGTCGAGGCCTTCTTCGCCCCCTACGCCGACTGGCAACGCGCCCGTCCCGCCGCCGCCTTCGACAAGCTCGACGCGGCCCTCCTCGACAGCGCCAAGAGCGGCAATCTCGACGCGGAGCTGACCGCGCTCATCGACCAGGACCTCTCGGCCGCCGGCGAACTCAAGACGCTCGACGACCTCGAAAAGCTCCTCCTGCTGCAGCGATGGATCCTCGACGTGGCCGGCAGCATCGTGAACTTCGCCGAGATCCACGCCCAACCAGAGCACTCGCTCGTCGACGCCGGTTGCCTCGTCATCGACGGCCGCCGCCTCGAATTCTGCCTGCGCGTCTTCGACCGCAAAGCCCACCGCCCCATCGCCTCCGAGAGCCTGCTCTTCCTCGTCTACGCAGCGGTCAGCGAAAAAGAAGGCGCGCCCGTGGCCTTCGAAATCGTCGCGCCCGTCACCGCCGGAGAGCGCGGTCGCCTGCGCCAGGGCAAGCGCGGCCTCTTCATCGATCACGACGGCCGTCACTGGGACGCCGTGATCGTCGACCTCGTCGAAAACCCGATCAGCCTCTCCGAAGCCATCCGCGCGCCCTTCAAACGCGCCATCAACTCGGTCACCGACAAGATCGAATCGCTCACCTCCTCCCGCCTCAAAGCCCAGGAGGACGCCCTCGGCAGCAAACTCAACGAAGGCGTTAACAAGCTCGATGCCGCTTCCAAAGCCCCGCCCCCAGCCGCGGCACCGACAAACGCGACAGCCCCCGCCACCCCAGGCGCCGCGCCCGCCGAACCCGGCAAAGCCTCGGCCAACATCCGCGATCTCATGCTCGGCGGCGGCATCGCCTTCGCCGCCTTGGGTTCCGCCGTCGCCTACATTGTCTCGGCCCTCTCCCAGGTCGATCCCGTCAAAGCCCTCATCGCCGTCGCCGCCCTTGTCCTCTCCATCACGCTGCTCCTCAGCCTGATGAGCTGGCGCAAACTCAGGCGCCGCGATTTGTCGCTTTTGTTCGAAGCCAACGGTTGGGCCGTTAACGCCCGCCTCAAGCTCTCGCGCAAATTGGGGCAAAAATTCACTGTGTCGCCCAAACTGCCCAAAAAATAATCATCTAAACGCGCTCCAGCGCGCTTCTTGTGTTCGATGCTTCGGCGCACGGATTTCAGTTTCACACCGTGCGCTTTTTTATTTTCACACTTCAGCGCCCAATCCCCCCGCCGCCCATAAAACCGCCCATCGGAAAACTATTGTTCATCCAGTTTTATTTTTATTTTTGCGCGTCACGGATCGGTTTCGGGGCGTGGGCGATAAAAAAACGACGAATCGAGTCGGCGCGTTCGATAAAATCAACGCCTTTGGCGCGCCTTTCGGTCATCCATGCGCGGATCGACCCGTCGAGGTGTTTAAAATCAAATCGAGCGCAACAACAATCCACTCGATCGTCCGACGAATAAAAACCCACCAAAACCTCTGTCGAAATGTCCTGAAGTCGAACTTGACGTCTCTCGCCGTTTCGATAAATATAACTATTTTTGTACCCCCCCCTTTTCAGAAAGAGGCCTAAAATGACTAAAACCAGTCATGACTGTATCGGACTTATTGGCGTGAGCGCATGTGTCGCCCTTCTGATATTGTCCTTGCCGGGTTGTGGAGAAGAAACAACAAGCGAAGAATCGCCACAGACGCCGGACAGCGGTTATATCTATGACACAGACGACACTCCTGACTCTGGCCATCATGTTCCGGACAGCGGCACAATTCCGGAGGATATTCCGGACTCAGGCGAAGAGTCGGACAGTGGAGCCCCTCCAGATGACATCTGCGAGTCATGTGGTATTGTCGTTTCAAAACAATCTCTGAAACTGCTCTCGGCCAGCGGCGTCCAGGAAGACAGTTTCATGGTGTCTCTTGATTATCCAAACATTGATCCCGTCGAGATAAGCCTCAGACTTTTAAATGAAAACGCGGGAACCTTATCTGCCGACAAATTGACCTTTTCCACTGACTGGGACTGGGCAGAAGAAAAAGAAGTCATTGTCCGAGGGAA
The DNA here is from genome assembly GCA_017500825.1 of Myxococcaceae bacterium. GTDB lineage: Bacteria > Myxococcota > Myxococcia > Myxococcales > UBA5297 > UBA1203. The sequence goes on from JAFVYB010000028.1 coordinate 38,168, forward strand.
TTTTGGAGAGAAAACGCTGTCGACGTCCATCGAACTCACGGTGACAAACAGCGCGCGCGACTACTTTGGAAAGACAGCCACGGTCGATGTTCGTGTCTGCGCGGCGGGATTACATGACAATGGCTCGGGCCAATGCGTCGCCTGCGCTGAAGACGAAACCTTTCTTGGAGGCCAGTGCCGCAAGGGATTTGTCTTCATTCCAAGTGGATCCTTCGAGTCAACGGCGGCGCAGCAAACCATTTCCATGAATTCTTTTTTCATCGCCAAGACAGAAACGACCGTGGCCGAGTTTAAAAAATGCGTTGACGCTGGCGCATGTCCTGCCGGTTCTTATCGAACCAATGAATACTCGCGTTTTTGCAACTATGAAAGCGACAGGGACCCGTCGATTTATCCGATGAATGGCCTTTATTGGAGCGGAGCCGACTCATATTGTAAATGGATCGGCGGACGATTGCCCACGGAGGACGAGTGGGAATACGCGGCGACCCATGACGGAAAACAAGCTCGCCAGACCAAATACCCGTGGGGCGACGAAGAGCCCACGCAGTGTGAGCACGCAAACTACAGCGACCGCTTGTCCCATGAATTTTGCGATGGACGAAACATAAAAACCGCCGAGTTTGGCGCGGCACCGGTTGGAACGTATTCTCCCGAAGGAGATTCTCCTCTCGGTTTGCAGGAAATGTCAGGCAATGTGGGCGAATGGACATCCTCCCAAGGATATGGTGGGGATTATTATTCCAAAGGCGGCAGCTTTGCCTCTGACTTGGTCAGTTCCCTGTCGGTCTCCAGTCGACTGCTCGTTGAATATGGCGGCTGTTCCATGGGTGTCCGATGCGTCATAGATCAGGGGTATTAACAACTGGCAAAATCCTTCTCTGAGGAAGACGTCCCGCGTTTCCTGAAGATTTGGAGGCGCGGGATTTTTTGTGCCAACATTTCCGATCGCGAACAATGGTCAAAAAAAACACAGCTCGCCTAAATCCAAAACGACTGTCAGAAAAACAAATCAAGCCGTCGCGTTTCCGGAGTTCTTCCGAAAAATAAAATACGGTCATGAAAACACGAATGCGCCACGACTTGGCCTGTCGAGGCGCGACAAATAAAGCTGAGCAAACAATCAGGCCACCGGAGGGGCCTAGGACGGGCCTTGTGCGTTCGGCTTTTGTCGTTGCATATCTTTTGCGTGACTGCGTTTTCGTTCTGTGTTTCCGCGTTATTGCGCTGCGTGTTTTTTTGCGTCGTTTTCGCGCGCGTCGCGTTTTGCGTTCGTTTGTCGTTGCGTTTTTTTGCGTGCGTTTTTTGCGTGCATTTTGCGTTGCGTTCTTGCGAGTTTTTTGCGTGAAGGTTTTTGAAGGAAAAAGGGGAGCCAAGAGGGGAAAACGACCATGGGTCTTTTCCCCTCTTGCCATTAGGGCAGATGAGTGCGGCCGGAGCACCCGCGATCCGCGCTTCCCGAGCGGTGAATTGGAATGATTGTTTTTAAAAATTTTTGAAATGATTCAACGAAGTAATTCCCGGGCGGGAGCGCGTTTTTAATAGCGGGAGCGCGTTTTTTTGATGCCGCGTGCTGAAGCGCAAAAACAATAAGGTGGCGCTGGCGCGCGATAATTGAATACCCCCTCCCACCCGCCCGTGATCGTATCACAAATCAAAA
>JAFVYB010000029.1 GCA_017500825.1 Myxococcaceae bacterium
CTCCGTAACATCACCGAGTCTGTTCTGTGGATATACCGTTTTAGTTTCACTAAACGCGACTACGCCATAAGTCTGCAGGTATTGTTCGAGGATATATGCATGCCGGGCATTCAAGCGCGAAAATCAACAATTGCCCCGCGCTGAAGCGGTTTGAGGTTGGCGCGCGCGTCAAGCGCATTGTTTTGCGCGGCGTCCGAGTGGAAACGCGTCTTTTAAAGGTGCGCGTGCTCAAGCGCAGAAAACAAAAAAGCGCACAGCGGAAAACAAACGCCGTGCGCCAAAGCACAAAAAAACAAAGGTGTGCGCCGGGGCGCAAAAAACAATAAGGAATCGTGTCTTTTTTAAGGTGTTGCATCAGTGGTTCGGTTCGTCTAGCTAGCGCGCCCTTTTTTGCCCGTCCGGGCGCTCTCGCCTCTCCTTGGTGGAGGGGCGTTTTTTCTTCCTTTTCCTGTTGACTGGAGCCTTTCTCATGAAACGTCGCCTCGCCCTGCTTTCTGTGTTTGCCGCCGTCCTTCTCAGCGCGAGTGGCGCTTTGGCCCAAAATAAATTCGCCTATGTCGATATGCAGCGCGCCCTTGATCAGATTGACGAGGGGAAGGCCATCAAGGCCGAGCTCAAGGGTGAATTCGACAGAAAACAGGCCGAGCTCGACAAGAAGCAGGAGGAGCTGAAGAAGGAATACACGAGCCTGGAGGCGTTGGCGCGCGAGGGCGTGGTCTCGCCGGACAAGCTGCGCGAGAAGCAGATGGACCTGGAGCGGCGCGTCAAAGAGGTCACGCAGTATTGGCAGGAGGCCCAGAAGGCGCTCAGCGAGAAGGAACGCCAGGCGACGCAGTCTCTTTTCATCCGCATGTCCGGCGTGGTGCAGAGCATCGCCCAGAGCGAGGGTTTCAGTTTTGTCTTTGAGCGCGCGGCGCTGGCCTATGCCCCTGAGTCGCTCGACATCACCAATGAGCTCGTCCGCAAATACAACGCCAAATATCCGGCCAAGGCCGCGGGTGGCGCGGACGCCAAAAAGGGCGACGCCAAGGCCAAGAAGAAGTGAGCGCGGGCGGTGATTGACCGCCTGTTTTTGGAATTGGTGGCTGTGGCGTTGAATTGGGCGGAATCAATTGGCGCTGGCGCCAGGGCGCGTGAGCGGATTCAGCCCGAGACAAAGGAAAAGTGACTGAGTTGAAAGCGACGAACCCCGCCGCGCCCTTCACCCTGGGACAGCTGGCGGAACTTTTGGGGGCGCGCTGTGTGGGCGAGGCGGCGCTGTCGATCGACGGTGTCAATGGCCTCGATGAGGCGGGGCCGGGCGAGCTGACGTTTTTTTCCAACCTCCACTATCGGGACAGGCTGGCCACGACCAAGGCGTCGGCGGTGATTCTGAAGGAGGAGGCGCTTGGGTGTTTCGTCCCGGGCGAGGGGCGCGGCGCGTTGGTGGTGGACGATCCGTATCTGGCCTTTGCCCGGGCCTCGGCGCTCTTTCATCCGGCGCCTGTGTTCGCGCCGGGAATCGATCCGCGGGCCATTGTCGAGCCTGGGGCCGAGGTGGACGAAGCGGCGACGGTCATGGCCTGTGCCTATGTCGGCGCGGGGGCGCGTGTCGGGCCGGGGGCGGTGATCTTTCCCTTCACCTTTGTGGGCGAGGGGGCGCGCGTCGGGCCGGGGGCGATCCTCTATCCGGGCGTGGTGGTGCGCGAGCGCTGCGCGATTGGCGCAGGAAGCATCCTGCAGCCGGGGGTGGCCATCGGTGGCGACGGCTTTGGGTTTGCCTTCGACAAGAGCGTGCCCTGTCACTTCAAAATTCCGCAGGCGGGGGTCGTCGAGATTGGGCGCGACGTCGAGATCGGGGCCAACAGCGCCATCGACCGCGCCACGCTGGGCGTCACGCGCATCGGCGACGGCACCAAGATCGATAACCTGGTGCAGGTGGGACACAACGTCGCGGTCGGGCCGCTCTCGATCCTCTGCGGACAGGTCGGCATCGCCGGGTCGAGCACGCTGGGCAAGGGCGTCGTCTGCGGGGGACAGGTCGGGCTGGGCAACCATTTGAAGGTCTGCGACGGCGCCCGCATTGGTCCCAAGGCGGGGGTGATGGCCGATGTGACCGAGCCGGGCGATTACCTGGGCGCGCCGATCGTCTCCTCGCGCGAGTTCATGCGCCAGCAGGCGGCTCAAAGGCGGCTGCCCGACGCGCTCAAGGCCATCCAGCGGCTGGAACGGCGGGTGGCGGAGCTGGAGAAGCGGCTGGAGGCGTCCCTGGAAAAGGATAAGGGCGGCGATTGAGCGCAGAGCGGTGCGGTTTTTGGGCGCGGCGCGGACTGGGGACTGGCAGCGGGGACTTGGAAGTCATCCGTGGCGCGCGCATCGACGGGGGCAAGGCAAAAGCCCTCGGTCTGGTGGACGCTGGCAACGTCGCCTGGCGTGCGGCGCGAACAGGTCAGTGGAGAGACACAAGGCGGCGCACGTTTCGTGCATGAGCGTGGTCGAGGCACAGCGCGGCGTTTCAGCAGGGCAGACCCATGGAAAATTCGTTCATTCCCGATCTCGTCGCCGTCCTCGTCACCGCGGGCATCGCCAGCTGGATCTGTCAGAAGCTCAAGATCTCCTCGATCCTCGGCTACCTGACGACCGGCATCATCGTCGGGCCGTTCACCCAGCCGACGCTCGTCAGCGACATCGAGAACATCCACACGCTCGCCAACCTCGGCCTCGTGTTCGTCATGTTCTTCATCGGGCTGGAGCTGAGCCTGAAGCGGCTGCAGGCGTTGGGGCTGGCGCCTGTCCTCGTCACGCTTTTGACGGCGCTGTTCATCTTCAACGGCACGCGGCTTTTGGGCGGCGCCTTTGGCTTTGACAACGTGCAGTCGCTCTTTGTGGCCGCGACGATCATGGTGTCGAGCTCGGTCATCGTGAACCGCGTCTTCCATGAGCTCGATGTGACGCGCGAGCCGTTTGCCCGAAGCGCCATGGGCGTGACGCTCTTGGAGGACACGGTCGCCGTCTCGATGCTGGCCATCCTTGGCTCGATTGGGCTCTCGGGGGAGGCGGGTGGCGCGGGGCAGGCCGATGTGGTGCCTCTGCTCGGGCGCCTGGCGAGATTTGTGCTGCTCGCGGTGGTGCTGGCGCTTTTGTTCGTGCCGCGCCTGCTCAACCATCTGAGCCGCTACGCCAACGAGGTGATGACGGTCGCGGTCTGCGGTCTGCTCGTGGGCATTGCCTACCTGGCCTCCAGCGCTGGCTACTCGCTGGCGCTCGGCGCGTTTTTGCTCGGGAGCGTGGTCGGCGGCACACCGCACAAGACGCGCTTTTTGCAGTCGTTCGAAGGGCTGCACGACATCTTCGCCGCCGTCTTTTTCGTCTCGATGGGGATGCTCTTTGACGTGTCGCTTCTGCCCTCGGCGCTGCCGATGGCGCTGGGGCTGGCGGTCGCGGCCATCGTTGGACGGTCGCTGGCGGCGCTGTTGGCGTTTTTGATGGCAGGCAAGAGCCTCGACTTCGCCACGCGCGCTTCGATGGCGCTCGTCCCGCTCGGCGAGTTCTCGTTTGTCATCGCGCAGCTCGGCGTCTCGTCGGGCCGGATGCCGGACACGTTTTTCCCGGCCTGCGTGGCGGCGGTGCTGATCACCACGCTCATGGCGCCGTTCGTCACCCGGCTCGGCTGCAAGATCGGCCCCAGGTTGGAGAAGCGATCGCCCGCGTTTTTGCGCTCCTGGCAGAACTTCCTGACGCGCATCGGCGGCGCTCTGACGCAGGGGCAGGGCGAGGAGCGCTTTCGCGGCAAGGGGCTGGTGAAAAAGTGCGTCCAGCTGGGTGTCGAGGTGGCGCGTGTCCTGAGCGCGCTGGCGTTTTCCGGGCCCATCAGTCGCGGCGTGTTGCACCTGCTCAACGCCTTTGCCGTGCCAGCCGAGGAGTGGCTGCTCGTCACCTTTGACCTGAACGTGCCGGGGCACGCGCTGTTCGAGGTCGCCTTCTGGGTCGTGTTCTGCCTGGCGCTGCTCGTGCCCTGCGTCGCGATTTGGCACAGCCTGGGGGCGATTGGCCTCATCCTCGGCGAGGGGTTGATGCCGAGTGCCCAAGACGACGCGCGCGCGCCGCAGCGACTGTTGCGACAAGCCATCGAAAAGGCGGTGCAGGCCGGGGGCGTGTTTCTCTTTGCCCTCCTGTGCGGCCTGGTGGCGCCTGAGCAGCTGCCGGCCACGGGCAAGACGCTGATGTTTGTCGCCCTGATCGCGCTCGTCGCGCTGCTTTTGAGGTCGCCGCTCGCCCGCTGGCAGTCGCTCGTCCGCGAAGGACTCAAGGCGCATGTCAGCGCCACGGGGGCGGGGGAGACCTCCGCGGCCGATTCGCGACGCGTCAGTTCGACGGAGCTGGCCAAAGCCGGGGCCGCGCTGGCCAGCGAGGAGTGGTGCCTGCACGTGCGCGAATTGACGCTCAAGGCCACCAGCCGCGCCGCCGGACTGACCATCGGCGAGACCGAACTGCGCCCCAAATTTGGCTGCTCGATCGTCGCCATCGAGCGCCAGGGCATGGCCGAGCCCAACCCGACGGCGGCCACGCGCCTGTTTCCCGACGACCTCCTGTTGCTCGTCGGCACTGTGGAGCAGCTCGACCAGGCAGAGGCATGGCTCAACGAGGCGAACAAGGCCGCGTCATCGAGCGAGGCGCCCTTCAGCGAGCTGTCGACCGAGAGCGTGAGTGTTCCCTTCGACTTCGCCCACGCCGGCAAGACGCTCTGCGAGCTGGAGATCGCCAGCCGCTTCCGCGTCATGGTCCTGGGCGTCGAACACGACGGCGCGCTCGTTCAGAACCCGGCGGGCGACCACCCCATCCATCCCGGCGATCGGCTTCTGGTGCTCGGCTTCCCCAAACAAAACAGGGGATTTCAGGACTGGATGACGGCCGAGACGGCGAGCGCGGCGCCGGCGAGCGAGGGCGAAAGTTGATCGCGTGGGCATCGCGGTGGCGATCACCCAAGAGGCGGCCATGAGATTCCCCATCCCCGACAACATCGAGACGCTGCGCCCCTATGTCCCGGGCAAGCCCCTCGGCGAGGTGCAGCGCGAATACGGCCTGAGCGAGGTCGTCAAGCTGGCCTCCAACGAGAATCCGCTCGGTCCCTCGCCACGCGCGCTCGCCGCGATGCAATCGGCCATGGGCGATCTTTCGCTCTATCCAGACGCCTCCTGCTTCGAGCTCAAGCGGGCCCTGGCGGAGAAGCACGGCGTCACGCCCGCGGAGATCGTCGTCGGCAATGGCTCGGAGCAGCTGATCTCGCTCCTCGTGAACACCTTTGTCGCGCCGGGCGACGAGGCGCTGATCGCGCGCGGATCGTTCATCACCTACTCGCTGGCCATCGCGGCGGCCGGGCGGCGGGCGATCGAGGTGCCTCTGCGCGACTGGCGTTACGATTTGCCGGCCATGGCGCGGGCCATCACAGAGCGGACGCGGCTCGTCTTCATCGCCAACCCGGACAACCCCTCCGGGACGATCGTCACCGAGTCGGAGCTTTTGGCCTTCCTGGAAGAGGTGCGCGAAAAACACCCGGCGCTGCTCGTGGTGATGGACGAGGCCTATGTCGACTACGTCGAGTCGCCGCTCTACCCGGACACGCTCGCCCTGCGGGCCATTCACCCCAACCTCGTGGCGCTCAGGACATTTTCCAAGTCGCTGGGGCTGGCGGGCGTTCGCGTGGGCTACGCCATTCTCGACGCCTGGCTCGCTGGCTATGTCGAGCGCGTTCGGCTGCCCTTCAACGTGTCGAGCCTGGCGCAGGCGGCGGCGCTGGGCGCCCTGGGCGATGTCGAGCACCTGGAGGCGACGCGGGCGCTCAACCGAACGGAAAAGCCCTTTGTCCTGCGGGGCCTGCGCGCGCTCGATGTGACGGTGGTCGAGCCTGTCGAGGGCAATTTCGCGCTCGTCGACACCCACCGCCCGGGCCGCGAGGTCTTTGAGGCCTTGCTCAGGCGCGGTGTCATCGCCCGCCCGCTTCTCAACTACGGCATGCCCACCGCCCTGCGCGTCACGTTTGGCCTGCGCGAACAAAACGAGCGCCTTCTCGCCGCGCTCGCCGATGTCCTCGCCGCTGTGCCGCGCGTGAAGAACTAAGGGCGCGCGTCAAGCCGCCAGATTTCCCCAACCTCCCAACCGCCAAAGAAAGGCCGCTTTCATGACAACCGCCCCCTTCATCGTGGCCATCGACGGCCCGGCTGGCGCTGGCAAGAGCTCTGTCTCCAAGGCCATCGCCGAACGACTGTCGTTTTCGCTCGTGGACACTGGCGCCATCTATCGCTGCGCAGCCATGGCCGCCCGCCGCGCGGGTATTGCCGCGGACGACGACACAGCGCTCGGAACGCTCACCGGCACGCTCGCCATCTCCTTCAAGATGGCGTCGGGCGAGAACAGGGTCTTCCTCGGCGGGGAAGATGTCTCCGAGGCCATCCGCACGCCGGAAAATTCGAGCTTCACCTCACAAGTTTCGGCGCGGCCGGTGGTGCGTCAGGCACTGCTCGATCTGCAGCGCCAGCTGGCCAGGACCTCGCCGCGCGGCGCCATTCTCGAAGGGCGCGACATCGGCACGGTCGTCTTTCCGGACGCGGACGTGAAGCTCTTCATCACCGCCTCGGACGAGGCGCGGGCCAATCGACGCTTCGCGGAACTGACGGCCAAGGGTATCGAGACGACGTTCGACAAGGTGCTCGCCGACCAGCGGGCGCGCGATTTGGCGGACGAGACGCGTGAAGTGGCGCCGCTCCGGGCGGCCGAGGACGCGCTCATCATCGACACCACCGCGCTCTCTCTGCAGGGCGTGATCGACCGCGTGATCGAGACGATCGAGGCGGTTCGCCTGGTGAGCGCCGCGGGGCGGGCATGAGTGAATTGAGAGAGTCGGCGGGGGAGGGGAGCGCGCGTTCCCGGCGGTTTGCCACCATCGATTTGGGGACGAACACGGCGCTTTTGCTCGTGGCCGAACGCGAACAGGGCGGTTTCAAAGCCATTCTTGAGCGCGCCGAGATCACGCGTCTGGGCCAGGGTGTCGACGCCTCGCGCCTGCTCAAGCCTGAGGCCATGCGCCGCAGCGCCGAAGCCATCGCTGAATACGCGCGCCTCGCGGCGGATCTGGGCGTCGAGCCGAAAGACATCGCCGCTGTCACAACGAGCGCTGCCCGCGACGCCCAAAACAGCGACGAACTCATCGCCCTGGTGCGCGCTTTGGCCGGCGTCGAGCTCGAGATCATTCCGGGTGAGACCGAAGCCGCGCTGACCTATGTCGGCGCCACCGCAGATCTCGACGTGTCCGAGGACGAGACCTTGGCCGTCTTCGACATTGGCGGCGGGTCTTCGGAGCTCATCCTGGGCACGCGGACGCGGCACGACTTTCGCCACAGCTTTGATGTCGGCTCGGTGCGCCTGACAGAGCGCTTTTTGCGTTCGGATCCGCCGCGTCCCGAAGAAGAACGCGCTTTGTTCGACCACCTCGCATCGCTCTTCGCCGCCGCGCCCAGGCCTCATGCGCCCGTCACCTTTGTCGGCGTCGCCGGGACAGTGACGACGATCTTCACGCTCCTGCACGCCATCGAGCCCTACGAGGCCGCGCGCGTTCACCGCCAGAAGATGAGTCTGGAGGAGCTCAGGTGCCTGCGCCAAAAGCTCTTTGGCCTGACCGTCGCCGAGAGGCGGGCGCTCAAAGGCATCGAACCCAAGCGCGCCGATGTCATCGCCGCTGGTGCCGCCATCCTCGAAGCGGCCATGGAACACGTGGGCGTGCGCTCTCTCACGGTCTGCGACCGCGGCCTGCGCTGGGGGCTCCTCGCCGCGCGCTTTGGCCCGAGCCAAAATAATTAACGGCGCCTGTCGGTTCGCGCCTTCCGGCCTTCCCGCCACTGTCGCCCGCCGGTCCGACGCGTCGCCGCTTTTCCTCTCCTGCGCGGACAAAATTGTGCCGCCAACGAACAACGCCCGAGGTCCTCATGAAACGCCTGAGCCCGATCGTCCCCTTCCTCTTCAGCCTCGCCGCCCTTGTCGCCACCGCCTGCGCTGGCCGCACCTTCATGGTCGCGCCGGGCGAGCTGCAAAAGGTCCAGTCGATCGCCATCGTCGGCTTCGACACCTACGTCTCCAGCGACATCGGCGGAAAGCTCGCCAAGCTGATTGGGCCGGATCTGCTGATTCAGACGCTGGCCAGTGGCTGGTCGGCCGACAAGCTCAACCCGGTCGACTCGAAGATGCCCTACGACGCCCTGGCGCGGCGACTGGAGGCGGAGCTCGGCGTGCGCGTGCTCACCCACGAAGAACTGACCGGAAACGCGGCCTATGCCGAGGCCTACCGCCGCCTGGCCAACGAGCACGCGGTCGGCAACATGCGCATCGAGGGGGTGCTCAGCGGTGACGCGGCGCGCAATCTCCCGGTGGCGGAGCGCGTCTCTCTCAGGAAGGCGCTCGGCGTGGACGCGGTGATGGCCGTCGAGATGAGCTACTGGATCGACGACACCGACACGACCTCTGACATCGGCGGTGAAAAGCTCTGGGCGCGCATCGACGCCGCGCTCTTTACCGACACAGAGGCGCCGATCTGGCGCGATCAGGCCGATGGCGAGCTCTCGAAGAAGGGCATCCCACCGCTCGTCCGTCAGGAGGCCATCGCCGACATGCGCGTCGCTCTGGGCGAGGCGACCGACAACGCGCTCAGGCTCTTTTTTGACCACCTCAATCGCCGCTGCCCCGACTGCCGACTCCACGCGTCCGCGACATCGACGCCAGCCACCGCGCCCACGGCAAACACAAACGAGGCGAGTGTGACGAGTCAGGCGGCGCCGACGCCCGCGGCGACCGAGGTCAACGCGGCCAATGCGTCGGGGACGACTGGGACGACGCCAGCAGTTGCCAGTCCTGAAGGCGCTGCCGCGACAGAGGGTGGGACCGCCGAGTCATCCGCGCCCTCCAAGGCAGAGGACGCCGCCACGGCAGAGACGAATGGGGCGCCTGTCGTCCCGAGCGATGCGGCCACGCCTTAAAGCCGCGCCAAGGCAGCCTTCACCCCCACTTTGGAATCGCGATGTCTGTTCGCCTGCTCTTGGGGACGCTGTGCGCTGGCCTGCTGGTCCAGCTCCTTGTGCCCGCAGTCACGCCGCCCGTGGTCCTCGCCGTCGGCCTTTTGTCGGCGCTTGTCTGGACCGCGCTCGGCCTGTCGCGCGATCGCCTCGGCGCTTTGATGGCGCAGGGAACGTTGACCGCCCTGAGTCTGTTCGCGCTCGCCGCGTTCGCCATTCTGGGGACGTTCCTGCCGCAAAACCGGCCAGCGGCCTTTTATCGCGACCATCTGGGAGAGGCCTTTGCCGCGCTCGCCGCCCTTCTTGGCCTGACCGATCTCTTTCACGGGACAGCCTTCGCGGCGCTCCTCGGGCTTTTGGCCGCCACGCTCGTCGTCACCACCTGGCGCCTGCGCGCGCTGTCGCCGCGATTTCTGGCGATCGCCACAGCCAACCTCGGCTGTCTTCTCGTTCTCGCCGGTTCGGCGGTCTCTTTTGTCTTTGCCGAGCACGCCCGGATTGATTTGCGCGTCGGGGCGCCCGCCGTCACCCAGGCCGAGCGCACGCAGAGGGGGCGGCCAACAGGCGAAAAGGTCGATCTCGGCGCCCAGGTGCGCCTCGTCTCGTTCGCGGTCGAGCGCTCTGACCAAAAGCCATTGCTCGTCCGCTACAGCCCCACGCCAGAGGGGGGCTGGCGCCGCGTCGAGAGCTTTCAGGCCAGGCGGGGAGAGCGGCGGACGCTGACGGGTGGCGCGCGCGTCGAGGTCAAAGAGCTGTTCGAGGACTTTGCCTGGGAAGATCGCGTCGAGCCCGCGGTCGAGGGGCCCCATGCCCTGCGCGTCGAGTTCGCCGGTCAGTCGCGCTGGCTTGTCGCGGGGGATCCGTGCCTTTCACTCAAGGCGGAGGACGCCTGGGTGGCCGCTGAAGCGGATCGCGCCGCGTCGTTCGAGGTCTGCCTGGGCTCGCTGGACGTTCCCGTGGCCGGCCATGAACTGCCCAAGACAGCTTCCGGGCTCAGCTTTTCATCCAACACGCTCGATCCGAGCCATCACGCCCACGCCATGCGGGCGATGATGCGTTCCCAGGCAGAGGCGAGGCTCACCATCGACGTGAAGCAATCGCGCGTGCGCCTCATGCGCGCGGGGCGGTTCGAGGAGCTGCCGCTGGAGGAAGGGATGCGGGCGCATGGGCTCCGCGTGGAGCGCGTCCTGCCAGCGTCAAGGCGCGATCGGTTGCCGACGAGCCGGTCGAGCCAGATGCGTTCGCCCGCTGTCCGCCTGGCCATCGACGAAGGGGCGCGACGCGACGAGGCGCTGCTCGTGGCCGAAAACAGGGACGCGGTGCGGCTCGACGGCGGCGACGCGCTGGCGCTGGAGCTTGGCGGCGACGACATCACCGACTTTCAAAGCCAGCTCGACATCGTCGACGAGAAGGGCGTTCGCCACAGCCGCCTGCTCAAGGTGAACGCGCCGATCGAGGTCAACGGCTGGCGCCTGTATCAGTCGCGCTTCGACCCGGAAGACGCCGACTTTGCCGGGCTGGAGGCCATCCGCGATCGCGGCGTCTTCATTGTCTTTTGGGGCTTTGCCCTGTTGCTCATAGGCGTGGTGCTGCTGGTGCCGTGGCCCGCGCGCCGGGACAGGGCAGGGGAGGCGGCGAACAATTTCGCCTCGACCACCGCTGCGGCCGAGTCCACCGCCGACACCCCAACCTCAGAGGAGTCTTTGTCGTGCTGATCGCCATTCTCGCCGTCCTCTTTGGACTGGCGCTGCTCATCTGGAGCGCCGACCGCTTTGTGGAGGGCGCCAGCGCCGTGGCCGCCGCTCTGGGCATGTCGCCGCTCGTCATCGGCATGGTCGTCGTCGGCTTTGGCACCTCGGCGCCGGAGATGGTCGTCTCTGCTCTGGCCGCCATCGAGGGCAACCCGGGCATCGCGCTGGGCAATGCCTATGGCTCGAACATCACCAACATCGCGCTGATCCTCGGCCTGACCGCCCTCATCCGCCCCATCGCCGTCTCGCGCGACGTGCTGAGGCGCGAGATTCCGCTCCTCCTCGCCGTCACAGCCCTGGCCGCCGTTCAACTGAGCGACAGCGAGTTGACGCGCCTCGACGCCGTCATTCTCCTCCTCGCCTTCGCCGTCTTCGTTGCCTGGAGCGTGGCGCAGGGTCTGAAAGGCCAACAGGGCGAGGCGCCGCCAAGTGAAGTCGACGCCTCCGCCAGTGAGAAAAAGCCGATCGGGCGCTCGATCTTCTGGCTCGTCGCCGGGCTCGGCCTGCTCATCCTGAGTTCGCGTTTGCTCGTCTATGGCGCGGTCGAGCTGGCGAGCGCTTTTGGCGTGAGCGACCTCGTCATCGGGTTGACGATCGTCGCCATCGGCACGTCGCTCCCCGAGCTGGCCTCGTCCGTCATCGCGGCGCGCAAGGGCCAAAACGACCTCGCCCTGGGCAACATCCTCGGCTCCAACATCTTCAACACGCTGGCCGTCGTCGGCATCGCCGGCGCCATCCATCCGCTGCGCGTCGAACCCGCAGTCCTAGAGCGCGATCTGGCGTTTTGCGGCGTGCTCACACTCGCGCTGCTCGTCATGGGCATCGGCTTTCGCGGCCGCGCGGGGCGCATCAACCGCGTCGAGGGCGCTCTCCTGGTGGCGAGCTACGCCGCCTACATCGTCGGCCTGATCCTGCAGGTGAGCCGGGGCGCGGGCTGACAGTGCTTTGGAGGCTGGACTCAGGCGCGTCGCGAGGCCGGTGACGCGCAAAGGCAGAGCTCGCCGAGGGTCGAGAGGCGTTCAACGCGGCGATCGCCGTCAATGCCGAGCCCGACGAAGAAGACCTGGGCGGCTGCCGCGGCCTCACGGTCGTAGCGCGAGTCGCCGATCATCCACGCCTCTGACGCTTCGAGGCCAAGACGCGTCAACGCGAGAACGACGAGCGCCGGATCGGGCTTGGCGCGCGGCACCTGGTCGGCGGTCGAGACAAACTCGAAGTGTTCGAGGAGGCGGGCGCGTTCGAGCAGGCTTTGGGCGAGCGGCAGCATCGTGTTGCTGACAATGGCGCGGCGAACGCCAGCGTTCTCAAGCGACTGGAGCAGCGGCCCGGCCTCGGGATTGACCCACAGGTGCTCTGCGTGGCGCGCGAAGTTCTCGAAAAAATAGGCGTTCAGCTCGTCCACGGTGCAGTCGAGGCCAAACATCGCGATGTCGGCCTCGGTGCCCTGACCAAAGACCGGGTCGAATTCCGCTCGCGTGACCTCTCGACCGCCAAAGTGGCGCGAGGCGGCGCGCATCAGCTCGAACCAGGCGTCGTGGCTGCGCACGAGGACGCCGTCGAGGTCGAAGAGAATGGCCCGGGGGCGCTTCAGTGGCAGGGAGGCGCCCAGATGGCGCGCGTCGTCGTCGGAATTAAAGCGGCGGTTCATGGCGCGCGGCCCAATGCAGCAAGCGGCACTCGCAGGCAACTATCGCGCGGCGCCTGTCCCTCCTGTCCCACCAACGCCAGACACCTCACACTTTTCATCAGGAGCTCTTCCCAATGTCCGAAGCGAACGCCGAATCGACCGGCAAAATTGCCATCCTCGTCACCTTTGGCAGCGAAGAGAGCGCGCTTGGGTGCGCCCGCGCCCTTGTCGAGGAGGGACTGGTGGCCTGCGCGCAGCTCGACGCCCCCATCCGCTCCATCTACCGCTGGCAGGGCGCGATCTGTGACGAGGCCGAATGGCGCCTCATGCTCAAGACGCGACGCGATCTCTTTGAGCCGACGCGCGCGCGCATCAGACAGCTGCACCCCTACGACTGCCCGCAAATCGTCGCCGTCGACATCGCCGAAGGGCACGCCCCCTATCTCGACTGGATCGACGCCTGCGTCCGCCCCATCGGCTGACATCAAACACGCGGATTTTATTTGTCCGCGCCATGGCCGCGAAGCGCGCGTTCAATCTGGCTGCCAATCACCTGCCCGAACGCCGTCGTTTCACTCTTTTGCCGCCGCCCGCGCCAGCTTGACGAGCTCAAGTCCCATCCCTTAAGAGCCGCCGCTTTTTTTTGCCCGTGCCTAAGGGCGCCGTCATTTGAGGACACCCCCCTTTGAAAAGACCCATCCCTTTCGGAAACTACCTGTTGGTCGATCGGATCAGCGTTGGCGGCATGGCCGAGATTTTCCTCGCCAAGCGCGTCGGCGCGGAGGGCGATGAGCGCCGTGTCGCCATCAAGCGGATTCTGCCCGCCATGGCGGAGGATCCCGACTTCACCCGGATGTTCCTCGACGAGGCGCGCATCTGCGTGCAGCTCAACCATCCGAACATCGTCAGGTTTTCCGATTTGGGCATGCACGACGGGACCTGCTTCATCGCGATGGAATACGTCGCCGGCAAGGACCTGCGCAGCCTCATGGAGCATCAGGCGTCGGTCGGTCAGCCCATGCCCGTCGCACAGGCCATCTTCATCGCCTCGCGGCTCTTGAGCGGCCTCGACTACGCGCACCGCTCGACAGGCGTGGACGGCAGGCCCCTGGGCATCATCCACCGCGATGTCTCGCCGCAAAACGTCCTCATCTCCTACGAGGGCGACATCAAGCTGATCGACTTCGGCATCGCCAAGGCGGCGACCAACTCGCAGCGCACGCAGGCGGGCTTCCTCAAGGGGAAGATTGGCTACATGAGCCCCGAGCAGATCGTCGGCAGCGTCGATCGCCGGGCCGACCTGTTCGCCGTCGGCATCATCCTCTTTGAGCTGTTGACCGGACAGCGCCTCTTCACCGGACCGACTGACTTCGCGGTGCTGGCCAAGATCCGGGAAGCCGAGGTGCCGAGCCTCTGCGAGCTCAACCCGGCGATTCCGCCCGAGCTGGAGGCGGTTGTCCTGCGGGCGCTGAAGGCCGATCCGGACGAGCGCTACCAGTGGTGCAGCGAGCTGGAGGCAGACCTCAAGCCGTTCCTGGCGACGGACGCGGGCGAGCTCTTCACGGCAAAGGCGTTGAGCGCGTCTTTGCAAGAGACCTTTCACGAAGATTTTGAGCGCGACGCGGAGCGGGCGAGGCGAGTGGCCGAGGCCTTTGTCCCTGTCGATGACGCGCGCGCAGACAACGACGAAGACGACGAGGAGGACGAGATGGCCGACCACGATGACGCGACAGGAGAGGCGCCCGCGCCCGACTACGAAGACGAGGAGATGGACGAATCGTCGCTGTCGGATGAATTCCAGGAAGAAGACGAGGACGACTCCGAGGGCGCGACCGTCGCGATCATGGGCGTTCCCTTCTTTGACGACGATGACGAGGAAGAGGAGGCCGCCCCTCAGAAGGCTGCGGCGCCAGCTGCCAAGCCCTTTGACGACGAGCGGACACCCCCCGCGCCTGAGCCAGAGGCAGAAGAAGCGGTCGAGCCCGAGGACGCCCCGCCCGTGATGGAAAAGCGCGCTCCGCCGCGCCGCCGCGTCAGCCGTGTTTCGCCATCGAGAAACGAGACGCCCGAGAAAACGCCCGCGGCCGCAGCGAGGCGTTCGCGCTTTGAGGGGGAAGAGGAGACGCCCGCGCCACCCGCCGCCGAAGAAGACGAGTCCCCGCTCGCCCTGAGGTCGCGTCGCTCGCGCGCCGATATTCCAGCCCGTCGTCCGCGCCGTCGCCTGTCAGTCCCGGAGCAGCCGGTTGTGGAGGATGAATCGCGCGCCGACAGCCCCTTTGCCGAGGATGGCGAAGAGCCCACGCCCGCGCCGACAGAAGATGCCGCCGAGTCCAAGCAAGATCCCTTTGCGGCAGCGATGGCGCGCTCGCATCTCGACGAAGCGCCAGAGCCCGAAGATTCGGACGAGGATGATGGCGAGGACGGGGACGATGGCGAGGACGAGGACGGGGACGAGGCGCTGGGCGAGTCCCTGGAGGATTCCGAACCACCCGATCCCGGCGCGACCATGGTCATGCAGCCGCCCTCCTACAACGACGATCCGGAGGAAGCGGGCGCCACGGCCATCTTCACGACGGACATGCTGCCGAAGTTCGACGACGATCCGGAGGAAGCGGGCGCCACGGCCATCTTCACGACGGACATGTTGCCGAAGTTCGACGACGATCCGGAGGAAGCGGGCGCCACGGCCATCTTCACGACGGACATGCTGCCGAAGTTCGACGACGACGATGGCGCAGAGTCGACGCACGTCACCGCGGCCCCCCAAAGACCCGGCAAAAAGGCTCCCCCCCCGCCAGGCCGCCGTCC
>JAFVYB010000030.1 GCA_017500825.1 Myxococcaceae bacterium
GGCGCGCGACTTGGTCGAGGCGCCCTCGCAGATGCTGGAGAACTGGGTCTACGAGAAGGAGGTCCTCGACAAGATGTCGGGCCACTACCTCGACCCGACGCGCAAACTGCCCGCCGAGACCATCGCCAAGCTCAAGGCCGCGCGCAGCTTCGACGCCGGCTACCGCTACACGCGGCAGATCTTCCTGGCGACGTTTGACCAGACGCTGCACACCTCCGGCGCCGAGGTCGATCCCGAGGCCATCGATCAAAAGCTCTACGCGGAGATTCTCGCCCTGACGCCCGTGGTCGACGCCCACTTCCCGGCCACCTTCGGCCACCTGATGGGCGGTTACGACGCCGGCTACTACGGCTACCTGTGGTCCGAGGTCTTCGCCGACGACCTGTTCACCGTCTTCAAGGAGAAGGGCGTCCTCGATGGCGAATCCGGGCGCCGCTACCGCCGCCACATTCTGGAGCCGGGCAAGATGCGCGACGCCGACGAGCTTTTGCGGGAGTTCCTCGGCCGCGCGCCCAACAACCAGGCCTTTCTCGACAAGATCGGCGTCGACAGCGCGCAAAAGTAACCACCCTCAAACGCGCCAGGCGCACAGCCTTCGGCCCGCCACCTCCCTCAGGTCGGCGGGCTTTTTTTGTCGGCGAGGCGATGCGGACAAGCTCGATTCAATTTTTGGATCAGAACACCGGGAGCGCCTGTCTCAGCCCTCGTCCGGCGCGTCGTCCAAAGCCCCGTCCAACGCCTCACCGCGACGGCGACGGCGCTCAAAGACAAAGACGAGAAGCGCGCCCACCTCGAAGCAGACGAGCATGGGGACGGCCATCAGCGCGAGGTTGATCACGTCTCCTGTCGGCGTGATCAGCGCGGCCACGACCACGCAGCCGACGACGGCGTAGCGCTGCGCTTTCTGAATCCAGGCGAAGCGCAACAGTCCGAGCAGCGCGAGGGCGGCCATGAGGAGCGGCAGCTCGAAGATCAGGCCAAAGGCCAGCTCCAGGACGAGCACCAGCGAGAGCTGTTCGCGCATCGAGAGCATGGGTCGCGTCCACGAGGCCTCGTTCAGCCGATCCCGATCGCGCGCGATCCGCTTCTGAACGCGCCAGAGCGACTCACCCGCCGCCTGACCGACCGCCGCCTGTTCGCCCGCGAGTTGAACGCCCACGGATTGACTCAGGAGCGCCATCGCCTCGTCGAGCTGTTGGGCGGCCGCGACGTGTTCACCGCGCGCGAAGCTCTCCTGTGCCCTGGCATGCCGCTCGACGACCGGGCGCAGCGACTCGGCCCGCTCCACGCGTCCGACAGCCAAGTCGAGCAGCCATCCAAATCGCGCCAGGCGGCCCGCGATCTCGCCGCGCGCCTCACGCCCGGACGCTGCCATCGTCTCCGCGCCCAGCGCCTCGTCGGCCCGCCGCGCGAAATCCCCTGCCCGCGACACCTCCCCGAGAATCCAGAGCCGCCCCGCGTCGGCCGCAAGCGCCTCGGCCCGTTCGACCCGCGCGCTCAAAACAGCGGCGTCCTCATTGGGTGAGAGGAGAAAGGCGAACATCGTGGGCAGGACCGCCAGGTAGCAAAAGGCCGATCCCAGCAAGAAGAAGAGCGTCCCCAGCGTCACGAACGGGCCCAGCAGGCGCCGCTCACCCTTGAGCAGCCCAGGCGCGACAAACCGCCACAGCTGAAAGAGCGCCACCGGCGTCGCCAGGAAGAGGCCGGCGTAGAGACCGACCTTGAGCAGCACGTTCAGCTCCTCGATGCCCGACGTGTAGACGAGCGATCGGGCGCCTTCGGGCAGCGCCGCCAGCACCGGACGCATCAACAGTTCGAAGAGATCGCGCGCGAACACGAGCGAGACCGCCCCCAGCGCGAGCACGGCCAGGGCGACGCGAATCAACCTGCCGCGCAGCTCGGCCAGGTGATCGGTCAGCGAGAGATGGAGGTCTCCGTCCACGTCGTCGCGCCCTCAGATGCCAGCGTCCGGACGGCGCAGATCGCGCGCGGCCTGCGGAACATCGCCCGTCGACTCGGCCAAATGGACCGTCTCAATCGCCGCGTCCGCATCGGGAGCGGAGGGTGGCGCCGCCTTGGAAGTCGCTTCAGCCGTTGTGGCGGTCGAGAGTGTCGGCAGCGCCGTCTCGCCCGCGGGCGACGCCTTCGACGCATCCGTGGACACCGCCGTGGCCGCGATTTGCCCGCGCCCATCGTCGCGCGTGTCTGGCTGCGCGTTCGCCTCCCGCGGCGGCGACGCGACTTCAGCGCTTGGCGGTTCGGCCCTGGCCGCCTTGGCGCCTGTTGCCGGCGTCGCGCTTCGGACATCCCGGGAAACGTCGGACGGCGCGCTGTCATCGCGCATCAGATCGCTCTCCAGGCCCGACTTGAGCTCCTGACTCGCCTGCCGCAGTTCGCGCAGCGTCCTCCCCAGCCGATGGGCCAGCTTGGGCAGCTGTTTGGGGCCAAAGACGATCAGCGCGATCAGCAGGATGACGGCAATCTCGGTGCCGGACAGGCCAAACATGGCGTGACTCTCTCCTGGCGCGGGCGACTCGCCGCGCTCACAGCTCTGCGCGGGGACTCAAAGCCGGGCCCGCTGCCAAAAACGAACGGCGACCACCTCGAAACAGGATGGCCGCCGGAAATGGATTCGACGTTGGCGTGAAACGCCTGAAACGCGCGCCAAAATTCTCTTACGACGCCTCGTCAGGAGGCCTTGTCGCCCGCCGTTTCCGCCGTTGGTTCAGGCGCGGGCAATTCGGCGGAAGGCGCGGGCTGCGGCGCTGATTCGACAGGGGCCGACTCGACCGCGACGACAGCGCCATCGACCACCGCGTCGGCCTCGGGCTGCTCGGCGTTGGCGGCCTTGGATTCGACGGGACACGCGCCTGGCGCCGCCGATTCAGCATCCGCATCCGCCGTCGACGAGGCGTCTGGGCTCGCCTCGGCCTCTTCCTTCAGCGCTTTGGAAACCGCCTCGAAATCGATCTGCGAGAGCGGCTGCGGCAGCGGTTGGGGCGCGGTGGGCGACTCGCCGGGCGGCAGCGACTCCTGGGCCAGCGCCGCGCGCGTGCCGCGACCAAAGGTGAGGATCGAGAGGGCGATGCCAAAGGCGATGATCGCGAGCCGGAAACCGAGCTCGATCGGGCTGATGCCCGCGCCGTCGGCAAAGATGATGGCGAACGGGAAGATCTGGATGCCGACGAACATCGACACGACGAACTTCCACTTGTTCGACATGAAGACGCGGCCGGCGAAGTAGGCCAGCACCGGGGCGAGGAAGAGCGAGTCCGACCATTCGAGGAGATGGACGAGGATCGCCGCCGCCCAGTGGGTCAGCTGCAGCTGGAAGGCCAGATACATGGAGAGCTGGGAGAAGGTCGCCAGCTTCAGGATCATCACGCCGCAGCCGAGGCAGACGCCCAGCATCGAGAAGCGGATGAACTGGGCAAAGCGTGAGGGCGGCTTCGTCGTCTTGCGATTGAGCGTTTTCATGGGCGCGGCACAGTAGGGAGGCGCGTCAAAATCGCAAGGCGGTCGCGGGGCGCGGCGCGTCGGTCTTTTGGACAGATGGCGCGCGGTTGGGAGGGTTCGGTCGGACCTCTTGCAGTCTGCTGGTGGCGCCGCCTGAGCCTCTGTTCGTCGCCGCTTTGACCGCAGCCAAGACGCGACAAACGGCACTGAAAACGGCCCCGGGGACAGTGTCGACACCGGCAAGGCAAAAGGCGCGGGGACGCCGGAACGGGTGCCTGGGGTGGCGTTGAAATGCGTCTCTCGCCGCCTATAACGCCGCCGCTTTTTTCAGGAACCGACGCCCCATGACGCCCCTCGCCGACACAGAGACACGCCTCTTCGCCCCGCTCGCGCTCGTGGCCGCGCTGTTCTTCGCGCCAGTCGTGGCACAGGCAGAACAGGCGAACGCTGAAACGGCGCCGGTCGAAGCCGCCCAGGAGGCTTCAGGAGACGCCGTCCAAGAAGCGCCCGCGGTCGTCTACGAGAAGAAGACGGTGCTCGATTTCAGCGACGTGACGCTGGAGGGCGAACTGTCGCGGCCCGAGGGGAGCTACCTCATCAACCGCAAGCGGGCGCGGTTCGGCAGCCTTGTGCAGCTGCGCGGCGACTTCATTCCCGAGCTCCAGCAGTCGATCGACAACTTCTGATCTCTTCTTTTGGCCTTTCCTTCGGCGCGGCGAGCCTCTCGACAACCGACGACGGCGCCAGACGCGGACGAGGCGACAACCACGGCGGCGCAGGATGGTCCGCCCAGCTTCAGGAAGCGGTTCCCCATGGCCTCTGGCAGCAGTGAATCGGCGCGCGACGCGGCACCAGCGAACGAAGCGGCATCCCAGGACGGGGCGACACCAAAGGCGCCCGACGATCGCGGCGCCCAGGTCGCGACGACCTCCGAGGGCACCCCGTCGAACGCCAAGAGCGCCGCGCGACACGCGACAGCGCAGGACAGCCTGCCGCGTGGCCCCTGCCGACTCACCCTCGACATCGCCGACGCCCAGGGCGTTGAGCGGCGGGCTGTCTTCGATCCCATGGAGAGCCTGCTCGTCGGTTCGGGCGCCTCAGCCAGCCTCAGAATCGGCGATCCGTCCGTGGCCAAGGTCCACTGCCTGCTCAAGTTGGAAGGCGGCGAGCTGAGCGCCATCGATCTGGGCAGCGATCGGGGGACGCGCGTCAACGGCACGCCACTCTCGGGCGCGCGGGTGATTCGGCGCGGCAGTCTGCTCACGGTCGGCGAGGTCACGCTGCGCGTCGTCGCCATCGAGGCTTCGCACAACGGCGCCCGACACCGACCTCGACCGCCTGTCCTCGAAGTGCGCCTCCTTTGGAAAGGCGACCTCCTCGAAGTGGCGCAGCGGCAGCGCGGGGTGATGCGCGTCGGCAGCGACACGGGGTGCGATCTGCGCTGCTTTGTGCCCGAGTGTCCGAAGAGCGCCCCCCTCGCCCAAATCAAAGACGGCGTGGCCACCCTCCGCCTGCCTCAGGGCGCGCGCGTGGCCGGTTCCATGCCCGCGACAGGCGATGGGCTGACAGACGCCAGGTCCCCGACCTCGCTGACGCTGCGGCGCTGTGAGTCGGCGCGCGTCGAATGGGGCGATTTTTCGCTCGAAGCCGAAATGAAGGAGGCCGCGCCCAGGCCGCGACGCGACAAAGCCCGCCTCGACCCCCTGGCGCCGATCTTCCTCGTCCTGTTCGCCGCCCTCGCCGCGATTCTCTGGCGCGTTCACGAGTCGAGCGTCGACGAGGCCGCCTGGGCCGACGACTTCTTCGCCGACAGGCAGAAGATCGAGCGCTGGGTCATCGCCGTGCAGCCACCCAAGCCCCCCGCGCCACCCGAGTCACAGCAGGCGACGGCCGACGACAGCGTCCAACCTGAAAAACCCAAGGCGCCGCGACCGCCCGGACGAGCGGGGCGCCCCGGTGACAAGGGACAGCGCGCCAAAGATCGCGTCATGCGCGCGGGATTGCTCGGCGTGCTCGGCGGCAAAGGCGGACTGGGACTTGCGGGCGTGCTCGGCACAGGCGGTGGACTCGGCGCGGGCGTCGACAAGGCGCTCGGCGAGCTCAAGGGCGGCGCCACTGGTCAAACGGGCGCGGGCGGTCTTGGCGGACTCGGTCTGCGCGGCATGGCGGGACGCGGCGGCGGACTCGGCATCGGCGGACTCGGCACCGGGATGGGTGGCGGTGGCGGCGACGGCGGCCAGGGAGGCGGTGGCGGACTCGGGCGCAAAAAGACTCTCCAGCGGCGCGTCATCCCCGGCAAGAGCGTGCTCGCCGGCTCATGTGAGCGCGAGGTCATCGGCAAGGTCATCGGCAAAAACGCGCGCCAGGTGCTGGCCTGTTACGAGGCCGAGCTGACGCGAACGCCCGAACTGGCGGGCAAGCTCTCGGTCCGCTTCACCATCGAGCCCAACGGCCGCGTCGGCGACCTTCAGATCACCGAGTCGACCATGGCGAGCCCGTCTATCGAGCGCTGCGTGTCGAGCCGCATCAAGCGCTGGCGCTTCCCCGAGCCCAAGGGCGGCGGCCTGTGCGTCGTGAACTACCCCTGGGTCTTCCAGCAGGCCGGCGAGGGCGGCTGATCGCGCGCGGCTTCACCGCAGATTTCCCGCGGTTCACAGCGCCTTTGCGCGCGCACCACACGGAGACGACCGACTTGCAGCAGCCAACGCGCACCGGCCCGACGCCATCCAGAAGCGTTCGCCACCCCCCGCGACTCTCCCTTCTGGCGATTCTCGTCACCGCCGCCATCGCGCCCGCCCTGAACGCCCGCGCCGCCACGCCCTCCACCGGCGAACCGCAGCAACCGCGCACCGGCCTCTTCCTCGACGTGGGCCTCGGCGTCACCTCGACACTGGGCGGCCAGCGACTCACCGACGGCGCGTTCATGCCCTCGACGCCCTCGGCCTACCTGCAGATCGGCGTTGGCTACGACGTGCTCGATCGCCTCGCGTTGGGACTCACCTTTGGCCTTGGCGCGACGCGCGGACGCTGCCTGGGAGCGGTCACCGATCAGGGCGCCTGCGTCGAAAGCGCTTCAGACCGGACATCGATGGCCAGCGACTTCACCCAGGCCTTTGTCGGCGCAGAAATCTCCTACCGCCAGCCACTCGGCCACCACCTGCGCCTGAGCCCGCGCCTGCACCTGGGGTGGACATTTCTCGATCCCGCGCCGCGCGACGGTCTGAACGGCGGCTTTGGCGTGGGGATCGCGCTCGGCCTCGAATGGGCCACGCCGCTCGATCACTTCACGCTGGGCGTCGACATCGACTGGCGCCTCGTCGTCGGCCCCAACCTGAACACCCTCGGACTCTTCCCGCGCGTCAAATACACGTTCTGACGCGTCCCCCGCCCGTCCACAGAGGAGAGATCGTCCCGATGAAGCAACCGACCGCGGCCCTCTGCGCGATCCTCGCCACCCTGCCGCTCTCAGCCCTGGCGCAGGCCTCGCCCCAGACGCGGAGCACTGACGGCGCTCCTCCCAACGCCTCCTTCGCCAGCGCGCGGGTCCCGAACGCGGCGCCTCAGGGCGCGCACACCGAGACGCCGACCGCGAACGCCGAGACTCAAATCGCCAGCGCGCCGCCCATTGCCGACAGTGGCACGCGATCGACCCTGCGCCCCATCTCTGCCGCCACCGCCGCCACACACGACAGGCGCAGCCAGGCCATCGCTCTCGGCACCCCCTTCGAACGCGCCCAAAAAGCGGCCCAAAGCGGCGATTTCGAAACAGCCGCGCGCCTGTTCGACGAGGCTCGCGACAGCGACGAGACCGAATCGGATCGCCTGCGCGCCGAAATCGAACTCGCCCACGCCCTGCTCGCGCTCGGGCTCTTTGACGCGGCGACGCGGCGCTACGACTTCGTGATCCGCGCCGGGCCCAACCATCCGGCCTACACCGAGGCCATCGCCGGGCTTTTGGAGGTCAACGCCCTGACCGGAGAGGACGTTCTGGTCGGCGCCATCCTCGATCGCGAATACGGCGACGCCTTCGCGCGCCTGACGCCCGCCGAGCTCGATCGCGTCAACACCATCGTCGGCGTCATGAGCCTGCGCGCCGGACGGCTCGACGAAGCGCGGGCCTTCTTTGACTCGGTCTCCCCCACCGCCGTCGACGGGCGCCGCGTCGACTATCTGGCCGGTGTGCTCGCCGCGCGCACAGGTTCGCCAGAGGTCGCCCTGGCCCTCTTCGAACGCGCCATCGCCCCGGCCGACGCCTCGCCAACACTGCCCCCGGACGCGCCGAGCGCCGCCTTCGCCACCAGTGCCGCCCGCCTCGCCCGCGCGCGCGCCCAAACGCACAGCCAACGCCTCGATCGCCCGGAGCTTTCCACCAGCGAACTCGGCGATCTGGCCCGCCTCGCCAAGGCCCGCACACTCTATGCCCTGGGCCGATTTTCCGAAGCCGTGCTGGCCTACGAGCAAATCCCCCGCTTCTCCCGCTTCTGGGAGGCCGCCCTCCTCGAAAACGGCTGGGCCCGGCTGCAAAACGAAGACGACGGCGGCGCGCTCGGCACCCTCCAGGCGCTGCACGCCCCGCAGTTCGCCGCCAGCTTTCAGCCCGAGTCGTGGATCCTCAAGGCCATCGTCTACTTCACGCACTGCCTGCATCAGGAGGCGCGCGCGGCGCTGCGATCATTTGAGGCGATCTACGGCCCGCAGCGAGAGTCTCTCGGCGCGATCCTGGCGGTCCCCCGGACGCCCGAATTCTGGCTCGACGCGCTGGAACGCGACGGCGCGCTGCCCGCCCCCATCCGCCGCGATCTCTTGACCAACCAGCGCTTTGCCCGCCTGCGCGCCACGCTCGAACGCGTCGGCGACGAGCGAAAACGCCTGCGTTCCATCGACTCATGGAAGGGTTCGCGCCTTCTGACCGAAGAGCTCGACGCCTGCGCCCGAAGTGAGGAAATCGCCCGCCGCGTGGCCGCCGACTTCATGGAAAAGCGCCTGCGCGATGCCCTCGCCCGCCTCGACGGCTTTGACGCCCAGAAGGAGATCATCGAACTGGAGATCGCCCGCGTCGAAACCGAGGAGATGGAGGCGCGCTTCGACCGCGAAGAAAAACTCGGCGGACAGTCGCTGCACCGCCCGCGCGTCGACGGAGAGCGGGAGGTCCACTGGCCGTTTCAGGGCGAATTCTGGCTCGACGAGATCGGCCACTACCGATTCACCCTCAAGGACGCCTGCCGCGTCGACGGGCGCTGAACGACGGTGTCGAAGGGCTCGGGTTCCCCGACGGGAACGCCTCCGAGGGGCCAGCCGGCGCGCGTCTAAAAGGTGAAGCGGTCGGTCACGCCAGCGGTCCGGTCGAGGATCGTGCTCCAGCCGACGAGCGCCTCGACCTTGCCTTCCACCGCGTTGGGGCGGCGCCCGAGGATGGCGAGCGATCCCGAGCAGGCGAAGAGGTGGACGCGCTCAAAACCGCGCAGGCTGTCGAGCATCTGGCGAATCGTCGGCAGGCGGCCTTCTTCAAAGCGCTCGTCAATGGCCGCGCCGAGATCGTCGTTCGTCGAGCTGTCGGGCAGGCGCGCGGCGGCGAAGCCGGGCAGGTCGAGTTCGTCCCGGATCAACCGCTCCAGCGCCCACCAGAAAAAATAGAGGTCGACCTCGCGCCCCATCGCGGCGCCGGCCAGGGCGACGGCCAGGGCCTGATGCACGCGGTCGTAATCCCCGCTGTGAAGAAAGATGGCGATCCTGCTGTTCATGGCCCGACGAGTGGCACTCCTCCCCCCGCCTGACAACACCGCGCCGCGCCGTGAAAGCGACGGTCCAGCTCAGACGCCGCGGGACGTTCGAGGACCGCGCGCCCGCCTGCCTTTGCCAAAAATTTCTCCCACGCATCCCCCGCGCTATGGCGCCCCCCCCCTCTCAGACGCCGCCATGACCACCCGCCAGAGACATCGCCACGCCGCCCTTGCCCTGTGCGCCCTCATTGCGAACGCTGCCTGCCTCGTGACCGAGACCATCGAGGTCCAGGAGGAGCAGCCGACTCCGGCCAACACACCGCCGCGCATCCACGAGGAGAGCGCCTCGCCCGCCAACGGCAGTGTCATCGAGCCCACGTCGTGCGCCCTGCAGCTGTCGATCGGCGTTGTCGAAGAATGGGACGCTTCCGACGAACTGACGGCGCGCTGGTTTGTCGACGAGGCCTTGCTCGCCTCTTCGCGTCTGCCGCCCCAGGACGATCCACTGCGCGAGGGGCCCCGCTACACCTTTGAAGTCGCCCGCCACGTGCCCGGACCACACGCCGTGCTCGTCGCCATCAGCGACGGCTTTGCCGACGGCGACGATCTGCGCGCCGCCAGGGAGGGAAAGGCCGTCGTCAGCTACGAATGGGTCCTCGACACCTCGGCCGCGACCGCGTGCGTCGACCAGCCGGAGTCTTCGGATGAACCAACAGACACCCCCTGAGGAAGGCGCCGCGACCGACGGTGAACCCAGTGGCGCGCCAGTTTCCAGACATGCGGCCGCCATGGATTCGACAAAACGTTCGGCCCAGAGCGCGACAGATGAGGCCGCCAAGTCCGAGGTGAACGCGCCCGGTGGTGACGGTCGATCCGCGATTTTCCTCTTTCTCCTCGGCGTTCCCCTGGCCATCGGCGCAGCCGTCTTTGCCTTCAAGGACGCCGACGAGCCCACCGCCACCGCCGCTGTCTCTTCGCCCGCCGTCGCGGCCAGAACTGGCGAAGCAGGCGAATCGAGCTGGCTCAAACGCGCCAGCGCGCGGGGGGAAAACGCCTCCCTGGAGGAGCGGCTGTCCTTTGCCCAACGCGACGACGCGCTCACGCCCATCGAACCCTTCCGCTCGATTCAGGCGCCGCCGGACGCCGACGAACCCATGCCGCTGCAGAGCTGGTCGAGCGGCGCGCCCAAAATCCTCGCCCGCGAATGGAGCGACGCGGGCGCCGCCATTGAGGAGCAATGCTTCTTCTCGCCCGACGAAAAACCTCTCGGCTGCGGCGTCCTGCGCGAGGGCGAGCGATGGGAGGGCGTCTTCGTCCAGTGGGCAACGCCACCCGGCAAACCCTTCGCCGAGGCCAGCGTGCTGCGCGAAATCGTCTCGTATCGAGAGGGACAGAAAGACGGCCTCGCCCGCGCCTACCGCTTTGACGGAACGCCCATGCTCGAAACGCTCTTTCGCGAGGGGCGCCAAGTCTCCAAGCGCGTCTTCCGCCAGGGCAACAACGAAATCATCGAACTGGGCGCCAAACGGCTCAAAGGCCTGCCCGTCTCCCGCCGCACGCGAAACACCGACAACTGACCCCGCGCCGCGACGCGCCTCTTCCCGCGCCTCGGAAAGCCCCGTTCATCCCCTCCCCCGACACCGCGAGTTGCCACGCCATGAAGGCCGACCGCCGCATCCGAACCTCGCTCATCTCCATCGCCGCCGACATCGCCCTCATCTCGGGCAAGGCGCTCCTCGGGCTCTTCACCGGAAGCGTGGCGCTCGTCGCCGACGCCATGCACAGCGCCTCCGACCTGGGCGTCTCGTTCATCGTCCTGATGGGGCTCCTCTTCCGCCGCCGCGTGGAGTCGCGCGAAGGCGACGCGGGCCGCGAAAAACGCCTGTGCCGCATCGAAGCCGGCCTGGCCTACGCCGTCGCCTGCCTCATCCTCTACGCGCCCTACGAGATCGCCTCGACGCTGCTGACGCGAAAGAGCGCCCCCATCGACAACCTGGGCGTGGGCATCGCCGGCATCCTCGCCTGCATCGCCCTGACCGGCTTCATCGCCCGCCTCAAACTCCAGGTCGGCCGCGACACCGGCTCCGCCGCCCTCACCGCCGACGGCTACCACTCCAGCACCGACCTCTTCAGCTCGATCGCCGTCCTCTTCGCCGTGATGGGCGACGCCATCGGCATCCGCCTCGATCCGATCGTCGCCGGCCTCATCGCCATCCTCATCGGCGTCACCGGCATCGAGCTCTTCGTGGCCTCGACCCGTGCCCTGATTCGCGGCGAGCCGCTCAGGACAGACGACTTGGGAGAATTCCTCCTGCGCGCCTGGCGCCGAATCTGGTCCGGACCCGCCAACGCAGAGAACGCCTCGCGCGACAACGACGCCGACGCCCCCGCGACATCGCCCAGAAGGCACCAAAAGCCGCTCCGCCAGAGAATCCTCGCCGCCCTCGCCCATCTGCGCCCCAGGCATCCGCGCCGCTTCGCCCTTGGCTGCGCCGCCACCGTTCTCCTCGCTTGGCTCGCCACCGGCGTCACCGCCATCAACCCGGAGGAAACAGGTGTCCGCCTGCGCTTTGGCCGCATCGTCGGCAGCGAGATGAAGCCCGGCCTGCACCTGACACTGCCCTGGCCCTTCGAAACGGTCGCGCGCGTGCGCTCCGGCGAGATCCGCCGCGTCGAAATCGGCTTTCGCACCGCCCGTGACGGCAAGCGCAACCGCCTCTTTGACGAATCGCTCTTCATCGCCGGCGACGAGAGCCTGGTCGACCTCAACCTCGTCGTTCACTACCGCACGCCCAACGCGCTCACCGCCCTCGTCCGCGCACGCTCGAACGACGAACTGGTCCGCGCCCTCGCCGAAGCCTCTGTGCGCGAAGTGCTGGCCACCGAGACGACCGACGCCGTCCTGACGCAGGAGCAGCCGCGCATCCTGGCCCGCGTCGAGACGCGACTGCGCGAGGACTTCGAAGCGCTCCAACTTGACCTGAGCCTCGTCGACCTCCTGTTGACCGAGGCGCGTCCGCCGACCGCCGTGACGCAGGCCTTCCGCGACGTGTTCTCGGCCCGCGAAGACCAGATCAAGGCCCTCCAGCAGGCAGAGGCGCGACGCAACGACGCCATTCCCAAGGCCCGCGCCGAGAGCGTCGTCTACATCAGCGAGGCGACCTCATTCGCCCTCGACAAACGCCTGCGCGCCGAGGGTGACGCCGAGCGCTTCCGACTCGAATCAGCCGCCTGGAAGCTCTCCCCCGAAGTGACGAGCTACCGACTGTTCATCGAGACCGTCGAGAAGGGCCTGGCCAACCGCAAAAAAATCGTCGCCAACCCGCGCGCCAACTTCGGCGGCTACCAGCTGTGGCTCTTTGGTCCGCAGCAGGCGCCCTTCCTCAAAAACTAGGCGCCCGCCGTCCGCGATTCGGAGTCCTCCACCATGAAAAAACTCCTCCTCGTCCTCGGCCTCCTCCTCCTTGTCGGCTACGTCGCCGCCACCGCCTTCCTCTCCGTGCGCGAGACGGAATGGGTCGTGATCACCCAGTTCGGTCGCCCCGAGCGGGTCATCGAGCGCGCCGGCCTCGCCCTCAAGCTGCCCGATCCCTTCCAGACGGCCATCCGCATCGACAAGCGCCTGCAACCGCTCGACACCGCCGTCCGCGAGTATCTGACGCAGGACAAAAAGAACCTGATGCTCGGCGCCTTCCTCGTCTGGCGCGTCCAGGAGCCCATGCGCTTCATCCAGAGCGTGCGCACGATCACCGCCGCCGAACAGCGCCTGACCGACCTGGCCGCCTCTGAACTCGGCTCCGCCGTCGGCTCCTACCCGCTCTCCGACTACCTCTCGCTCGACGAGAAGGGCTCGAAGCTGCGCGCCATGACCGAGGAAGTGACGCTCAAGTGCCGTCAACAGGCGCTCGCCGAATTCGGCATCGAGGTGATGTCGGTGCGGCTGAGGCGCTTTGGCTTCCCCGAGCAGAACCTTCAGTCGGTCTACAGCCGCATGCGCGCCGAGCGCGAACGCATCGCCAAGAAGTATCGCGCCGAAGGCGAGGAGGAGGCTTCCAACCTGCGCTCCGAGACCGAGAAGGAGGTCCGCGAGCTCCTCGCCACGGCCTACCGCGAAGCCCAGATCCTGCGCGGCAAGGGCGACGCCGAGGCCATCCGCATCTACGCCGAGGCCTTCGAGCAGGACCCCGGCTACTACAAGATGACGCGCACGCTTCAGGCCTATCAGCGCTTCCTCGACAGCGACACGACGCTCGTCCTCTCGACGGATTCGCCGCTCTTTCGCTACCTCGAAGCCCCGCCGGAGGTGACGCCATGAGGGCGGAGGAAAGCGGCGCGGCCCAGACGGCGAGCGACGAGATGGCGGCCGAGACCGCGACAGGCGAAGCGGCTGCGGGCGAA
Source organism: Myxococcaceae bacterium (assembly GCA_017500825.1). Taxonomy (GTDB): domain Bacteria; phylum Myxococcota; class Myxococcia; order Myxococcales; family UBA5297; genus UBA1203. Next base: position 13,575 of record JAFVYB010000030.1, read on the forward strand.
CAGCCCCCGGCGAACGCCGACATCGGGCGGGAAGACGCGGCGTCAGGGACACCGTCCCAGCCAAATCCCGAACCGCGGCGAGACGTTGACGGCGGCGATGACGAGTCTGCTGCGGACATCCGGCGCGCGCTGAAAAACGGCAAAAAGCTCGGCCTCGTCATCGGCGCGCTCGGCGTGCTGCTCTATTTGATGAGCGGCCTCTACGCGATTGAGCCGGAGCAACGCGGCGTCGTCTTCCGCTTTGGCCGCATCCTCGAAGACGAGGCGCTTCCGGGCATCCACTACCGCCTCCCCTGGCCCATCGATCGCGTCGAACGCCTGCGCACCACCGAGGTCCGCACTCTGGAAGTGGCCTTTGATGAGCCCAAGACGCTCAAGGGCGGCGCCAGCGACGCGCTCCTCACCGGCGACGAGAACCTCGTCCTCTCGCGACTGCTCGTTCACTACACGGTCAAAGAGCCGGCCCGCTTTCTCGTGAGCACGGCAGCGCCGGAACGCCTGATGGAGCGTCTCGCGCGAGAGGTGGCGATCGTTCACTTCGCCCGCACCGGTGTCGACGAGGCGCTGACCACCGCGCGCCATGAATTGCAGCTCACCCTGCGCGACGATCTTCAGGCAGCGCTCGACAGCCTAAATCTCGGCATCCGCGTCAGCTCCCTGCGGATCAGCACGATCGACCCGCCGAGCGCCGTGGCGACCGCCTTCAAAGATGTGGGCTCGGCCCGCGAGGACCGCCAAAAGCGCGTCGAGGAGGCCAAGGGCGAGCGCAACCGTCAGCTGCCCGAGGCGCGTGGCGAGGCCCAGCGACTGCGCAACGAGGCGAGCGCCGCGGCCCAGGAAGCCATCGAGCACGCGCGCGGCGACGCCGAGCGATTCACCAGCGCCTGGAACGAATACCGAAAGGCGCGTTCGATCACGGCGCACCGCGAATACCTGGAGTCGGTCGAGACCGTGCTGTCGCGCGTCCGCAAGATCATCGCCAACCCCGACGCGGAAGGCGTCCGGCGGCAGCCTTGAAAACGCGCCCCGGCACAGAGGCGACCCGGAACAGGTCGGGGACCACACTGGCGCCCGCGAAACGGTGAGGCGATCCGCGCTGCGCTCGATGTCGGGCGCAGCGACTCTGAACTCACGATCGAGGCTCGGAGGCGACCGGACCGGCGCGATGTGGGCGCTTCGTGTCCTGCGGAAAACGATCGCCCGCCGCCAAAAACTCGACGATCCCGCGCGCCATCGAGGCGGCGATCTTCCGCTGATAAGCGGCCGTGCGCATGAGCCGCGACTCCCGCGGATGCGTGAGGAAGCCGACCTCGACGAGGATGGCCGGCACGCGCGCCCCCCTGAGGACGCGAAAGGGCGCCTGATGCACACCGCGATCGCGAGCGCCGAGTTCGGCCACCAGGTGAGCGTGAACGCCGTGGGCGAGTCGAGACGCCTCCCGATGCGCCGCTGTCTCCATGAGGTCGTCGAGGATGAACGCGAGATCGTCCACCTCCCGCAACGGCGCGCTTTCCGATCCGTTCTCGACGTCGGCGACCTTTTGGGCACGCGCTCCCGAGGCCCATCGGGCGAGGAAATACGTCTCGACACCGCGCGTTCGCCGACTCAGCCGCGCGCCTGGCATGGCGTTCAGATGGATCGAGACAAAGGCGTCGGCGCGAACGCGGTTGGCCAGCTCAATCCGCTCTTCGAGTTCGAGGTGGATGTCCGCCTCGCGCGTCATCAGGACGCGGACCGGATGGCGAAGAAGCTCCCGCCGCAAACGCCTGGCCAGCGTCAGGGCGAGATCCTTTTCGGCGACGCCATCCGCGCTCACCGCGCCCAGCCTGTCGCCACCATGACCCGCGTCGATCACAATCAGCGGTCGGGCGTCCCGCGCGCCCGCCAGCGCCATGGGCGGGGGCAACACCGGCGTCAGCCAGAGACAGGCGCAAACCAGCCAAAACAGCGCCGCGCGATGATGTCGCCGTGAGAGCATGGAATCGACCTCGACCAGTGACGCGCCTTTGTGAGGACACGTGCGCCCGGGCCGCGCCGTTTCTCAGCGCTCACCCCGCCTGCTGAGAAGGTGATCGTCGAAAAAGCGGGCCAAAATCCGCTCGTCCTCAAGCGCCATGTCGCGAAAGGCGAGGTGAACGCCCCAGAGTCCCGACTCTTCCCTCTGTGTGCGGACGACGCTGGCGCGGCAGCGAATCTCAGCGGACGCCTGACTCGCCGTCGGCGGCAGGTGGATGCGGACATCGACGCGATCCGGAATCGGCGGCGCCTCGGCCCGGTAGCAGGCGCCTCCCAGCGAAAGGTCGCCCTCGCAATCGACAAAGGGATCGTCCTCGCTCACGCGGATCTGAAACGGCATCAAAAGTCGCGGTGAGTCGCGGCGATCCGCCCCCTGGGATCGGCTGGTGGACTCGGGATCGCTGCCTCGGCGATCGGGGCGTTCTTCGAACATGCGGCCTCCTCGACGGGCGACAACGCGCTGCGGGACAAAACGAAGGCGGTCGAACGCGCGGCGAAGAGCGGACGGCTGGCGCTTCGTCGGCAATCACCGCCAGGGACAAGAAGACCCCTCGACGTCTGTCTGGGACGAGGAGGGGTCTGGAGAAGAGAAGTTATCGACGGGCGCTCACTTCGCGCGACGCGGCACCTGGGCAATGGCCGGCAAAAAGTGGGCGAGCAGGTTGGTGAAGCGGTCGCGCACGCGGTTGGCCGTCTCGGAAACCTCAGCGTGGGAGAGCGGCACCTTGCTGATGCCGGCGGCCAGGTTGGTGATGCAGGAGATGCCGGCGACACGGACGCCCATGTGGTTGGCGACGATCGTCTCGGGGACGGTGCTCATGCCCACAGCGTCGATGCCCAGCGTGCGCAGCATCCGAATCTCGGCCGGCGTCTCGTAGGTCGGGCCCGAGAGCCACACGTAGACGCCTTCCTGCAGTGGCGTCTCCAGCTTGGCGGCCGTCTTGCGCAGGATCTCGCAGAGTTCGGGGTCGTAAGCGGTGCTCATGTCCGGGAAGCGCGGTCCCAGGCGGTCGTCGTTCGGTCCCACGAGCGGGTTGCGACCCGAGAGATTCACGTGATCGGCGATGAGCATCAGGTCGCCGGCCTTGAAGCTGCCGTTGATGCCGCCCGCCGCGTTGGTGACGACGAGGCTGTCGATGCCGAGCGAGCAGAGAACGCGCGCCGGGAAGGCGACCTCCTGCGGCGTGTAGCCCTCATACATATGGACGCGGCCCTGCATGGCGACGATGGGCGCGCCCGCCAGGGTGCCAATGACGAGGCGGCCCGCGTGACCCGCGACGGACGAGGTGGGGAAGTTGGGGATGTCGCTGTAGGCGATGGCGACCTTGTTCTCGAGCGAGTCGGCGAACGCGCCCAGGCCTGAGCCGAGGATGATGCCGACTTTGGGTTGAATCGAGGTGCGCTCGCGGACTGCGGCGACGGCGGACTGGATCTGGTCGTAGGTATTCATGGGCGGCGCACCTTAGTGGGGGTTTCGGGAGCGTCCAGAGAATGGCCAAAAAATTTTTGGCCGCGTTGTCGAGCTGGGCCCTGCCTCTTTTCTGAGACGACAAACGCCCGGCGAAGGCTCTGGAACGCCGCGTCTGGCGCGCGGATGGGGGGCGTAGGAGGGGCCGCGAGCTTTCTTGGGGGGCGGGATTGCCTGCGAAAGGCCGCCGGGTAGAGCCCTCGCGTCAGTCTCGAACGAAAGGAGCTGGCGCATGGCGGAACTGGTCTTTTTCAGGCGGCGTGAAGAGCTGATGCGCGTTTCTGTCGACAAGGGAGCGCGAATCGTCATCGGCAGAAGCAGCGCCTGCGACGTGGTCGTCCCGGATCCCGACGTGGCGCCAACGCAATGCGCCATCGAGAGCGACGACCTGGGACGATTCTGGATCATCAACCTGGCGAACGGCCTCTGCGACAACTGCGCGCCCCACCGCGAAACGATCCCGCTCGACGACGGACGGGAAATCCATCTGGGCGACTGGCGCGCCGTCTTTCACCTCCACATCGAGGACGCCCCCTCGCGTGGCGCCTGCCCGCGTTCGGATGAGACACGGCTGTTCATGCCTTCGCCCCGGGGGCGGGCGCGGCGGCTGTCGTCACGGCGGCGCATGGATGGGCAAGAACTGCCGCTGTTCTGGGATCGCCTCGTCGTCCGCGCGCCCAAACATCGCGAACGGGTCAGAAGCGAACGCGTGATGCCCTGCCCGGACCGCCTGGTCATCGGCAGCGCCAAAGGCTGCGACCTGGTCCTCGACGATCCATTCGCCTCCGCCTGTCACGCGCTTCTCGAACGGCGCGGAGAGGCACGTTGGCTGCGCGATCTCAATTCGAGCAACGGCACCTTTGTCGGCGCGGCCCGCATCCTCGAATCGGAGCTGCCTCTCGGCGTCACGGCCCGCATTGGTCAGAGCGAACTTGTGCTCATGCCCGCCGAACAGGGAGAGGGCGAACAGGGATTCGAAGGGATCATCGGCAGCTCTCCGGCGATGCGCGAACTCTTCTCGGTGATCGAGCGGGTGGCCTCGTCGGACGCGACGGCGCTGATCGTTGGCGAGTCGGGGACCGGCAAGGAGCTCGTGGCCCGCGCCCTTCACGCGCGCAGTGCCCGCGCCTCTGGTCCATTCGTCCCAGTCAACTGTGGCGCGCTGAGCGAGTCGCTGATCGAAAGTGAGCTCTTCGGCCACGAGAAGGGGGCGTTCACGGGCGCGGACAAGGCCAGGCGTGGCGCCTTTGAAGAGGCGGGCGGCGGCACCCTTTTTCTCGACGAAATCGGCGAACTGCCGATGGCGCTGCAGGCCAAGCTCCTGCGGGCGCTGGAGCTGCGTGAAATCAAACGCGTCGGCGCGAGCCTTCCTCTGCGCGTCGAACTGCGCGTGATCGGCGCGACCAACCGCGATCTGCGCGCCGAGGTCTCCGCCGGCCGTTTCCGCGAAGACCTCTACTGGCGCCTGGCGGCGATCCCCATCCGGCTGCCCCCCCTGCGCTCGCGCGGCGAGGAAGATCTGCGCGCGCTCGTGCGACATTTCCTCAAGTCGTTCACCTGCTCGGTGCGCCTGAGCGCGGGCGCCGAGGCCAGGCTTCTCGCCCACAGCTGGCCCGGCAACGTGCGCGAACTGAAGAACTGCCTGAATCGGACGGTCCTCCTGCGCCGAACAGATTTTGTTCAGGCGGACGACATCGCCTTTGACGAGGCTTTTGGCGAAGCGCGGGAGAGCGAGAGCGCGCCACCGAAAGAGGCGGGCGACACCGTGGCGAGGCGAGCGACGGTCGGGGCCCTCTGCATCGACATCGCCGGCAAGACGTTCGCGCAGATCGAGGAAGAGGTGTTCTTCAGGACGTGCGAGCAGCTCGACTTCAGAGTCGCGGCAGTGGCCCGGGCGCTCGGCCAGTCGCGTGGGACGATCTACCGGCGCATGGAGCGGCTCGGACTCGGTCCCGGGCGCGAACCCGACATCGACTGACCCATCCGCAGCCCGTGCCTCGGCTGGACCTGCCGAGGAAACGGGCTAGAGTGCCGCGCCGTGCAAACGCCAGCCTCCGCCCAGCCTCCTGCCCTCTCCCGTGGTCCAAGCGCCCTGTTCCCCAACGCGCGCCCCCCCGGTGACGCCGCGGTTTCCGACCGCGCCTGGAAGGAAGAGAAGTTCGCCACACGGGCCCGCGCGCTCTTCTTCACGCGCCTGGCGTTTCTGACGATCGGCCTGACGGTGATCGCCGTCCCCTCGTGGTCGCTCTCGCTGGGCATCCAGGGCCATGGCGCCTTCGCCGTCTTCTTCGCGATGCTCGGCTACAGCATCGTCAACTTCCTTCTGCTCCAGCACCCGAGCATCGGCCGCGCCACCACCTTCGTCACGCTCTGTCTCGACCTGCTCGTCGCCGTCTATCTGATCGAGGCATCCGGCGGCCTAAAGAGCCCGCTGCTCGCCACGCAGCTCATGTTCACGGTGCTCTTCGTCCAGCTCTTCCCCAAGCCGCTGGCGATCCTGCCGCCCCTGCTCACCCTGCCCGTCGTGGCCAAGCTCGATCAGATGCTCGGCATCCGCGTCATCGACCTGAGCGACCTGCTGATCCTCGTCTGGTATTCGGCGCTCAACTTCATCGTCGTCTACGTGATGGTCTACCTGCACGAGCGCGAGGAGACCGCCCACAGCGACATCGTGGCGCTGGAACGCGATCTGCAGGGCTTCGCCGTGATCGAGGAGCGCAACCGCCTGTCGCGCGAGATTCACGACGGCCTGGGCGCCTCGCTCTCCTCGCTGATCATCCAGGCCGAATACATCGAGGGCTTGGCCAGCTCGCCCGAGCTCAAGCGCGAAATCCTCGAACTGAAGGGCTGCGCCGAGGACTCGATCGACGAATTGCGCCGCGCGCTGAAGATGATGCGCGCCGATTTCGAGCTGGTCCCCGCCCTGGAGGACTACTGCCGGACCTTCGGCAACCGCTCCAAGCTGCCCGTCCAGTTCACCAAGGTCGGTCTGCCCAAGGCGCTGCGCAACGACGCCCAGCTGACCATCTTCCGCGTGCTCCAGGAGGCCCTCAACAACGCCCGCAAGCACGCCGAGGCCACAGAGCTCCGCGTCGAGCTCGTGTTCGACGAAAGCGCGCTCCGCCTGACCATCGCCGACGACGGCAAAGGATTCGATCCCAAGGCGCCCAAGCGCGGCCACTACGGCGTCACGACGATGCGCGAGCGGGCGGCCAAAGTTGGCGGAGAGACGACCATCGACAGCGCGCCGGGCCAAGGCACCCGCGTCACCCTGGAGCTCCCTTACCTGCCCCCCGAGGTGAACTTCTGAAGCGGCGACGGGCCTGTGTCGATGCCAAGCGCCGCCGAAAGACGAGTCTGGAGACAGCCATGGAAAGCACCCCCATCAAGGTCCTCGTCGTCGAGGATCAGCCCAAGATCCTCAAAAACCAGCTCAAGCTTCTCGACGGAGCCAGCGAGCTGAGCGTCGTCGGCACGGCCATGAGCGGCGAAGAGGCGCTTCAGGAAATCCCCCGCTGTCAGCCCGACGTGCTCCTGCTCGACCTGGGACTGCCCAAAATGAGCGGCATCGACGTGACGCGCGAAGTCAAAGCCGCCTGGCCGGAGATCGAGATCCTCATCTTCACCATCTTCGACGAGGAGCAGAAGGTCCTGGAGGCCATCCGGGCGGGCGCGTCCGGCTACCTGCTCAAGGGCGCGACAGCCGACAAAATCGTCGAGGCCATCTGCGACGTGCGCGCGGGCGGCACCGTGATTCAGCCCAACCTGGCGCGGATCCTGCTCAAGCACTTCAGGATCGACGAAACGGCTCCCGCGACAAAGGTCAGGCGAACCGCCATCGACAGCACCCCGCTGGAAAAGCCGCTCTCCGAACGCGAGATGGAAATCCTTCAGCTCATCGCCAAGGGCGTCTCCAACCACGAGGCCGCCGCGATGCTGAAGCTCTCCAAGGCCACCATCCGCACGCACCTGGAGCACATCTACGTCAAACTCGACGTGACCAACCGCGTCGAGGCGGTCACCGAGGGCATCCGCAAGGGCCTCATCGACATGTGAGACCCAAGGCGGGCGGCTTTCAGGCGTGTCAGGCGCAAGAGGCGACGGCGCGCTCGAAGACAACCTGGCCGCGCTTCACCACCAGCCTCACGTGCGAAACGCCCAGGTGCCAGGCGAGGTGGGCGGCGCTCGGGGCGGCGTGAACGACGAGGTCGGCCTGAAATCCCGGACAGAGCGCGCCCAGGCGATGGTCGAGCCCCAACGCGCGAGCGGACCCCACCGTGAAGGCCGCCAACGCCTCTTCGGCGCTGAGTCCGTTGAAACGGCAGGCGAGCCCCAGAACGAGCGACGCGTTCTCGCTCATGGCTGTCCCCGGGTTGAGATTGGTGGCGAGCGCGAGCGCGGCCCCGGCGTCCCTGAGCGCGCGGCCCGGAGCGCGGCGTGGATCGTCGAGAAAGAGCGTCGAGGTCGGCAGGAGGACCGCCGTGACGCCAGATGCTGCCAGGCGCGGGATGTCCTCAGCCTTCAGCGCTTCGAGGTGATCGACGGTGGCCGCCTCAAGCTCGATCGCCAGATCGATGGCGCCACGCGAGGTCATCTGATCGGCGTGCAGACGGGGGAGCAGGCCTTCCTCAAGCGCGCGCTCCAGAACACGGCGGGCCTCCGCGACGCTGAACGCGCCCTCTTCGACAAAGGCGTCGCAAAAGCGCACGAACCCCAGCCGGGCGGCCGCTGGAACGATCTCGCCGACGCACAAATCGACGTAACCCGCGCGGTCGCTGGCGAACTCGGGCGGAATGGCGTGCGCGCACATCAGCGTCGCCACCGTCTCGATGGGTTGCAGCGCGCCGAGACGGGCAATGGCGTTGAGCGACCGCAGTTCGGCGTCGAGCGAGAGGCCGTAGCCGCTCTTCATCTCAGCGGTGGTGACGCCAAATTCGAGCAGGCGGCCCAGGCGAGGCAGCGCGAGCGAGACGAGTTCATCCTCGGAGGCAGCGCGCGTCGCCCTCACGGTCGCGTTGATGCCGCCGCCTTTGGCGCTCAGCGAGAGGTAGCTCTCCCCGGCGCAGCGGGCGCTGTGTTCGTCGGCGCGCGAACCGGCAAACACGAGGTGCGTGTGGCAGTCGACAAAGCCTGGCGTCACCACGCCGCGTTCGGCGTCGATGTCGACCGCGCCGGGCAGGATCTCCACCTCGCGCGCCAGGGCGTCGGCGGCGCCGATCCAGACAACCTTTCCCTCACAAGCGGCGATCGCGCCGTCTTCGACAAGGTCGGGCCAGTCGCCAGCGCCCACCTCCGTTCCAAAGCACCAAAGCTGCGACGCGTTGCGAACCACGAGATCGGCGGCGGGGCGGCGGAACATGAGAACTCCTCTTCTCTGATGAAAACGGCGACCGGGCGTCAGGGCGCGCCGTCGGTCACCTCCAGCTCGAACCAACTCAGCGCGGTGCCGTCGGAGAGCTGGGCCGGATCGATCTTTGGCCTGTCGACCTGCAGGTGGCCGAGAATCGACTTGAGCTGTTCGGCGTCGAGCGGACGATCGCTGGCCACGACGGCGAAGCGGTTGGTGCCGACGGCGTTTTGCAGCAGCACGCGGGCCGGGACGCCGTTGATCGAGAGGACGTGACTGCCCGGCGATCGCCTTCCGGGGAGTTCCAGAAGCTCCAGCGTCCGGTCGGGCAGAACGCGCGTGATGGCCACGAATCGGGAACGGAGGAGGTGGTAGCTGAGGACGAGCTGCCGCGACTGCGGGCACGACTGACCCGACACGCCTTCGACGACGAGTTCCTCTTCTCCGCTCCCATCCGGCGCCACCTCGACCAGATGGAAGGCAACGCGCAGATCGCGCTGAACCTCGTCGCTCAGCGATGCCTGAAACGAGGGCGTCATGCGCAGGGCGAAGACGACGATGCCGGCAAGGCCCAGGAGCCCCGCGAAGAACAGGGGCGCGAAATGCTGTTTTTGCGCCGCGAAGACGCTCATCGGCGCGCGACGGCCACCGCTGAGCCGGGCGTCGATCTTCAGGCGCCGCAGGACCCGATCGAACAGGGCGTGGCCGCGTCGGCTGGAGGGGTGGGCCTCGGCAAAGAGCGCCGCCGCAATCAGTCCGTCCAACGCGTCCGAGGCGGAGCGCGCCCGCAGGAAGGCCTCGCATGTCTCGCAACCGGCGCTCAGGTGTCGGCAAAACGTCGGCGACGCGTTCACCGGCTCGCCGCGCAGGATCGAGTCATAGAATTCTCCGGTCAGATGCGCCGGCGACGCCTCCCCTGCCCGCGACGGGTCAACCCGCTCCAAGGCACCCATCGACTGACCGTCGAGAAGGCGGACGAGAAGCGCGATCTTGAAGCGCGCCCAGGCCCGCTCGATCGCCGCGCCGACCGTGGCCACTTCGAGGGAATGCCGCGCCGCCAAAAGCTGAGGCCGGACCTGCTCGCCAAAACAGGAGGCCTGCGCCAACGCGCGCGACATCGGATCGAGGGCGATCAGCGACGCCATGAGACAGCGCCTGATCTCGTCTTTGGTCCCCGGGCTGCGCAGGCGCGACACGTCGCAATCCGGCTTGCCGGCGAATGACGCCTCCGCGCCGCGCGAGATCTCCAACCGCTGCCGCGCCAACCCATGCGCCAGGCCGAGAAGACAGGCGTCGAAACGGCTGGGCTCGCGCAGCAGGTGAAGGTCGGCGAACGCCTGCACGAAACACGCCTCGACCAATCCCGCCTGCTCCGCGTGCTCAATCTGCCAGACGCGGGCGATCACCTCTTCGACGGCCAGAACGTAGCGCTCGAAGAGGCAGCGGAAGCCGGACGGATCGCCAGCGAGAATGTCGGCGATGATCTGGGCGTCGGCGCGGCGCATCTTTCGTTCCTCCGTGCCCCGATTCAGTTGCGAGAGGGCGGCAGCGGGCGCATCGCGGGACGGGGCGTCTCTCCGGATCGCTTCAGCACGGCGGCGGCGCGCTCGGGCTGCCCATGTCGCTCGTAAAACCGGGCCAGGCGTCGCGCGTGGACAACGCTCCTCGGGCTCTTCTGAAAAAGCCGTTCCAGCGACTGGCGGGCGCACTCCAAATCTCCGGCGCGCTCGCAAACCTCGGCCAGATGGGCACGCGCCGCGCCATCGTCAGGACTTCTGTCGAGCGTCTCGCGCAGGGCGGCGATGGCCTCGGCGTCGCGACCAGCCAAAGCGTAGAGAAACCCCATCCGGTCGGCGATGTCCCTCTGGCCAGGCCTGAGCTCCAGCGCGCGCGAGCAGCTGGCGATGGCTGCCTCGACATCCTGTCGACGGTCGTGAAAGCGGCAGCTGGCGAGGAAGACGCGGGGATTGCGGGGTTCGCTCTTTGCCGCCGCCGCGAGAGCGCGCGCCTGTTCGTCCTCGGGGCCACCGAGCTTGCCGAGCAGGTCCGCCCATTCGAGCTGGGCCAGGCCAAAGTTCGGAAAGTGGGCGACGAGGGGCGCCAGGATGACGCGCGCCGCTTCGAGTTGGCCGGACGAGACGCACGCGCGAGCGACTTTGAGCCGGTCGGTGGGCGAGGCGTTGGCGGCGAGTTGCGCGCAGTCTGGCGTCGGAGCCGGAGGCGTCGGGGCGATCGTCAACACAAGGCCAAGCGCGAGGACGGACAGGGGCGATGACATGGCGCGGCCGCTTAGCAGAGCGCGTCGGCGGTGGGGAGGCGCGCGACGACCCGCGCGACGCTGAATTTCACGGTGTCCCCTCCCCATTCGCGGACCTCGCCGCCCCGCGCGAAACCACCTATCGACCTCGGCTTCCCCCTCCCAGCAGTCGGCGCTCCCGACTGACAGAACTCGACGGACGAGGAGGCGCGCGCCGCATGAGCGAAGAGTCCAAGCATCGACAATCCCCGCCGAGAGGTCGACGCGCCCGCGCCCTGGTCCTGCTCCAGGCGCTCCTCTGCCTGACATCGGTGGCTGACTGGCCACGAGACGCCCTTCCCGACACGACAGCCGCCGCGTTTGGCTACCTCGATCGCGGCACGCCCCGCGCTGTCCCTGCGCCCCGACATGAAGCCGCCGCCGCGCTCGCCCGCGCACTCGCTCAAACCGCCGCCCATTGCCCGCGTGGACGCATCGCGACGCGCCCTCCCCCGGCCCGCCTTTCCGCAAACGCGCCAAACGCGTTCTTTCGGACTGGCTGCCCGCCTCGTTCCGGCCACTGGCCCCTGCCCCTGAGCCTCCTCTTCGACCTTCCGATCGACCTCAACCAACTCGACGCGTCCGACTTCGAGGCGCTCGACGGCGTCGGTCCGGTGCTCGCGCGGCGCATCGTCGACAGGCGCGCCGAGCTCAATGGCTTTCGAAGGACCGAGGACCTCCTGAGCGTGCGCGGCATCGGCCCCAGGACGTATCGCCACCTCGTCGCCCAGCTCGATCCGCCCCCGGTTTCCAGCGCCGCCCAAACGCGCTCAAACGCCCCTTTTTCAGAGGGAAAACACGCTGGGACGCCGCCTTGACGCCGCAAAAGTCGAGCGAGTATCAGGCCGCGCCATGTCCTCCCCTGACGGCTCAACCGACCGACCTCGTTACCCCCGCATTCTCCTCAAACTCTCCGGCGAAGCCCTGATGGGTGAGAGCAGCTCGACCATCGATCGAGCCACCATCGACAGCATCTGTGGCCAGATCGCCGAGGTGGTCCGCTTAGGTGTTCAGGTGGGCCTCGTCGTCGGCGGCGGCAACATCTTCCGCGGCGTCTCGGGCGCGGCAGAAGGCGTCGATCGGGCGGGTGGTGACGCCATCGGCATGCTCGCGACCTGCATCAACGCCCTCTCCCTGCAGGACGCTTTGGCGCGCCAGGGCATCGACGCCCGCGTGCAGACCTCGATCGCCATGCAGAACGTGGCGGAACCCTTCGACCGACAACGCGCGCTGCGGCACCTCGAACGCGGTCGCGTGGTGATCTTCGGCGGCGGCACCGGCAACCCCTACTTCACGACCGACACGGCGGCCTGCCTGCGCGCCCTCGAAATCCGCGCCAGTGTCGTGATGAAGGCCACCAAGGTCGACGGCGTCTACACAGCCGATCCGTGTCGCGACCGCGACGCCCGGCGATTCGAGACCATCGACGTGACCGAGGTCCTCTCCCGCGATCTCAAGGTGATGGACGCGGCGGCCATCTCGCTGTGCCGCGACAACCAACTGCCCCTGCTCGTCTTCAGCATGAACACGCCCGGCAACATTCGGCGCGCGGTCATGGGCGAGCGCATCGGGACCCTCGTTCAAAACATCGAGACGCGCCTCGCCCGGGAATGAGCCCGACGACTGGCGCGCGCGACAACCCCCCAGATCAATCAGCAAGAGAGTGAAGCCATGGCCATCGTTGATGACGTCCTGACCGACCTGAGAACCCGCATCGAGGCCACGCTCGACGTGCTGCGCAAGGAATACACGCGCATCCGCACCGGGCGTGCCAGCCTCTCCATCCTCGACGGCGTCCGCGTCGACTACTACGGCACCCCGACACCGCTCTCGGGCGTGGCCAACATGACTGTCGCCGACCCGCGCCTGATCATCGTCCGTCCCTGGGAAAAGAAGATGATTCCGGCCATCGACCGCGCGCTGCGCGAGGCCAACCTCGGCATCAATCCGGTGAGCGAAGGCGATGTCATCCGCCTGCCCATCCCGCCGCTGACAGAGGAGCGCCGCAAGGAGATCGTCAAGGCGGTCAAGTCCAAGGCAGAGGAGCGCAAAGTCGCGGTGCGCAACGAACGGCGCGACGCCAACGAGATGCTCAAGGCGCACCAGAAGGACAGCGACATCACCGAGGACGAGCTGAAAAAAGGCCTGGAGCGCGTCCAGAAGGAGACTGACGCCGGCATCGCCAAGATCGACGAACTCGCCTCCAAAAAAGAAAAAGAAGTCCTCGAACTCTAATCCGCGCTCCACCTTTTGTTTTTTGTGCTTCAGCGCACGGCATGAATTTCAATGCTGTGCGCTTTTTTATTTTCCGCGCTCCAACGCTCTCCTCATTGTTTTCGCACTTTGGCGCACGGCATTATTAAAAAACGCATTTCCGCTCAGGCGCAGCACAAAATAATTCATTTGAACGCGCGGCAATTCAAATTCGCTTCAACGCGGGGCGTTTTTTGAATTGGGCCTGCATAAGCTCTTTTGAAATCATTATTTAAAAAACATTGAAACCATCCCCCTGAAAAATCCCCGTCAGAGCAACCCATCGAGAGGCTGACCCTCGACGCCAGGGGGCCGCACTGTGCGCCGATGTCGGGAGGTGAGTCGGATGCGGTCAATGAGGTGTTGGCGGGTGCGGCCGCGCCAGAGACAGCGGGCCATCGTCGGGCGGGGCGTCTGTGTCGTCTTCGCGTTCGCGCTCATTCTGGTGCGTTTGCCGGGCGTGACCTCAGAGGCGCGCGCGCAATCTCTTTCTGCGGGGGCCTCTCAAGCGCTGTCCCAAGGGCAGTCGAACAGACCTTCCGAAACACAGGCCCAAAAGCAGGCAACCGCGCGGGGCAAGGCGACCAGGCGCGCGTCGTCCGAAGTGCCGGCTCAGGCAAAGGCGGAGGTGTCGTCGGAAGAAGGCGTGCGCGTTCACGTCGAAACTCGTCCGCAGGCTGTCCGAAGGCTCAACCATCCCCTGCCAATGGCCGATGAAGGCACCGGGCGTTGCGCCGACAATCCTCCGCTTCAAGGTGAAGTTCTCGCCGACGGGCGCGACGCGAACCTGCCGCCGGCTTTTGCCGAGGCGACGCAGGCCATTCTCCCCGAGGCCAGGGAAAACCTCGCGCCAAAGGAAGTCGGCTTGTGCGGCACCTGTCCTGCCAAATCAGCCATCCAGCCCTGGCCCTGGGAGGCGGTCTTCAATCCCATCTGCGCTGTCGACGAGATGATCCTCACCGAGCCGGAAGGGGGCCTGTCCACGCCGATTCAGCACCTCGTCTACGGCGGCATCGCCACGCTCGTCCCCGCGCTGGGCCTGCGACTTGGGCAAGGCGCCTCGCGCTCGCGACTGTCGCTCTCATGGCCCTGGAGTCTGCCTCTCGGACCAGTCATGGCCTCGACCCGCGAAGAGGGCCCCTGCCAGGAGCGCGTTTTCGAGATGCGGCCGCTCAGGCTTCTCCTCGAACCGAGCCTCGCCTTCACCTCGCCGGTGACCTTCGCCGTGCGTCCCGGCGTGCAGGCGATGTTTCAGCGCGCGAGCTGGAACGTGGGGATCGGCGCGGGACTTGGATCGACGGTGGAGACGACCGGTCCGTATGGCTTGCGCGCATCGATCAGCCCCGAGCTTTTGCTCAACTGGGGACGCTGCTGTGGGCCGGGATTTTTGAGGCTGGCGCTGCGCTACGACCTCTTCTTTGGCGGGCGCGAGCGGCACGCCTTCAGCACCCATGTCGGCTTCAGTTTTTACTGAGCAACCGCGCGGCGAGTGCCTCATCCAAGGGCGCGCTGACAGGCAAGCAACCGGGGCGAGTCCAGCCTTGTCCCGCCACATCAAACGACGCCCCCCAAACAACGAGGAGACCACCCATGAACTTCGATTTTCCGCTGCGCGACTTCTCTTCCCTGAAGGGCATTGACGGCCTGAGCGACGAGCAGATCGCCGTCCACCGCAAGCTCTACGAGGGCTACGTCGCCAACTCGAACAAGATCCGCCGTGAGCTCGACGCCATGCGCGCGGCCGGGGACACGGACAGCATCGCCTTTGCCGAGCTCAACCGCCGCCTGCCCTTCGAGAACAACGGCATCGTCCTGCACGAGCTGTATTTCGAGAATCTGAAGCCGGGCGGCGCGGCCATCCCCAAGGGCGGCAAGTTCGAGCGGCGCGTCTGCGAGCGCTACGGTTCAGTCGAGGCCTACCTCGCGGACCTCAAGGCCATGGCCAAGATGCGCGGCGTTGGCTGGGTGCTGACGGTTCAGGATCCGACGACTGGCTGGGTCGAAAACCGCTGGGTCACCCTGCATCAGGACGGCAACGTCGCCGGCTACCGCGTGCTGCTCTCGCTCGATGTCTGGGAGCACGCCTGGTGCGTCGACTACAAGCCGACCGAGCGGCCCAAGTATCTGGACGCAGTCTTCGCCGCCCTCGACTTCGATGTCGTCGAGTCGCGGACACTCTGAGGTCCCTCCTGAAGAACCCTCTGGTCGCGGTGTGGCGAACTTGCACGAGCGCCCGCCGCGACTAGGTTGCGCGGCGCTTTGAAACCGACCTCCCAACGAGACAAACCGCGCGCCGCCATCGCCCTCCTGCCGACCGAAAACGCGGCTCAACTCAAGAGCCGCCTGGAACTCGGCGCCTTCGAAGTCGTCCCTCTGGAAGAAAAGCCGCCTGTCGTCCTGATCGACGCTGCTTCGCCCGGAGGCGTGGCGGCGATTTCATCGATCGCTGACGCGGTTGATCGGGGAGAGATCGCGGCGCTCGCCGTTGTCGACACCCTTGAGGAGGCCCGGCGCGCCTTGAGCTCCGGCGTGAGCGCCTTTGTCTTTCGACGGGCAGAGGCTGGCGAATTCACGCTGCGGATCGAGTCGCTGCTCGCCGATCGCGTTGTCCATTTCGAGGAGCGACGCCGCGGTGAAGAGCTCTCGACCCTGCTCGATCTGACCTCCCGCTACGCCGCCGCTCTCGACGTGGCGCCCCTCTTTGGCGAGGTCACGCGCCGATTGGCCGCGCACATGGCAGTGGCCCGCTGCGCGCTCGTCCTCTTCGACGACATCCATGGGCATGGGCGCGTGGTGGCCTCCAGCGACAACCCGGAAATCGTCGACCTGAGCATCGAGCTCGATCGCTATCCCGAGATTCAGGAAGCGGCCCGCACCTGCCAGCCGCTCGTGATCGACGATGTCGGCACGCATCCTCTCTTTGGCGAGGTCAAGGACTCGGTCTCGCACGCGGGCATCCTGGCGATTGCCGCCATCCCGCTCGCGCTCCAGGGCAAGGCCTTCGGCGCGTTCCTGCTGCGCGCCCAAGAGGGGCCGTTCAATGGCCAGGACATCAACTTCGCCTGGACGCTGGCCCACGCCACCGCCATCGCCGTCCGCAACGCGCGCGCCATCGAGCACCTGCGAGACGAGGCCGCGGAGGCCCTGGACCGCCTCAACTACCTGGCCCGTTACGAGGAGTTCTTCCGCTACAGCTCGGACGGCATCGCCATTCTCGACCAGAACGGCGCCATCGTTTCGCTCAACCCGGCGGGGGGCGACATCCTGGGACTGACGCCGGACGAGGCGCTGGGCCGCGAGCTCTTCGCCATGGTCACCCCGCCGTTCCGCGAAAGCGCCGCCGAGATGTTCCGCGACGCGCGCGAAGGCCGTCCCTTCCGCGATGTCGACATCGAAGTCCGCGTTCGCCCCGATCAGGCGCTGACATTGTGGGTCTGCTGCGCGGTCATTCCCGGAAGCGAGTTCGCCGTCGTCTCCTTCCACGACATCACGGCCGCCCGCGCCGACGAGCGCTCGCTGCGCAAGTCCTCCGAATTCATGGAGAAGCTGATCGACGCCTCGGTCGACGCCGTGATCGCGGTCAACGCCAGGGGAGAGGTCATCCTCTTCAACAAGAGCGCGGCGCGGACGCTGGATCAGCCCGAGGGACTGGGAAGCCGCACGCTGTTCGATCTCTTCAGCGACGAGATCGCGACCCAGGTGCGCGCCATGTTCGCGCTCAGCCAGACCACGGCGCAGACGGAGCAGCCCGAAGGCCTGATCAAGCCGACCAAGTCCGTGGCCATCTCCAGGACGGGCGAACGCGTGCCGATCCTCGTCACCGCGGCGCTCATCCACGAGGGCGATCACCCCCTGGCCGCCGTCATCATCTTCAGCGACCTGCGCGAAAAGACGCGCCTCGAAGCCGAGCTCACGCGGGCCGAGGAACAGCTGGCCGAGGCCGAGCGCCGGGCCGTCATCGCCGAACTCGCCGGAACCGCCGCCCACCAGCTCAACCAGCCGCTCACCTGCATCGTTGGCTACACCGAGCTGTTGCTGCGGCACCTCTCGCATGACGACGGCAACCGGCTCTTCATCGAGCGCATCCGCCAGGAGGGCGAGCGCATGGCCGAGCTCGTCCGCAAGATCGGCAAGATCAACGTCTACGAGACGAAACATTACGTCGGTAAGAGCCGCATCATCGACCTGGAGCGCGCCAGCAGCGAGGGCGACGAACAGCAGGGCGCGGCCAACCGGGAAGGCTGAGTCGGCGCCGCCGACCAGCGGAGGTGATCCATGTCCGCCAACGCGTTCACCGAACCAGCCACCCCGAGCATCGACAGCTGTCTCGACGCGCTCAGCCAGGCGACAGCGCTCTTCGACGCCGAGTCGCGCCTAATCGCCGCCAACGATGCCTTCCGCGGGCTTTTCATGCCGCGCGGTCGCCATGCCCACGCCAGCCCGCCCACGCTCGACGAACTCTTGCCCACCCTCTTCGACGGCGTTCCCAGCCCGCGTCCGGACGGGGAGTTGGAGTGGATCGCCCAGGCGCACACAGACGACAGGCGCCCGGTCCGCGTCCGCTGTCGACACACCCGCCAAGGACTCTGCGGCGTCACGGCCGAGCCCATCGATCCGGCGCAGGTGCCCGTCTTTCATTCGGCGCTGCGCACGCTCGAACTGCAGCGGGCGCTTCAACTGACCCTGATGACGCTGGGCCACGCCATCGCCCTTTCCGAAAGCGAAGAGGCGCTCATCGCCAGCATCTGCCGGGCGCTGCGCACGCTCTTCCCCGGGCGCGATTTCTGCATCCGCATCCTCGATCCCGAGAGCGGACGGCTCACCACGCTCTACGCCGAGGGCCGACTCATCGACGCCCACCGCGAGCACATGTTCGTGTTCCGACCGCTGCTCAAACTGGCCGGCATCGACCCCGCCACACTGAACGCCGCGCGCGTCACGGTGAGCGATCACTCGGTCTCGCCATTCGCCAGCGGCGCCTCTGTCATCAGCGCGCTGTTGACGACCTCGCAGAAGCTCTTCGGCCAAATCGATGTCGCGCGGATGCCCAACGCGCCCGAGGGCGCCCTGCCGATGCCGCCGCCAGACGTGCCCCGCCCGCTCCTCGATCCGCCCGCGCGCAGTTGGGAAGAAGTCCGCGAGGAACATTCGCTGCGCGCCATCGCCGCCCAGACAGCCATCGGCCTGCGCAACGCCGCCTTCATCGAGGCGCTGACCAAGATGAAAGAGCGCCTGGAGCAGACGATCGAGCACGCCAACGCCATCGTCATCGCCGCCACCCAAGATGGCCGCGTCGCGATGTTCAACCGCCTCGCCGCCGACCTGACCGGCTTCACGCGCGAAGAAGCGCTCGGTCGCTCGCTCGACGATCTCATCCCCGAGGCCGACTGCGGCCCGATCCGCGACATCGTCCAGAAGACGCTCGACGGCGAGAACGTCACCAACGCGGAGGCGGAACTGCGCACCAAGACAGGACGCCTGCTGCGCGTGGCGCTCTCCAGCTCGCCTTTGCCCGACGATCACCCGGGCATCATCCTCATCGGCCAGGACCTCAGCCGCCTGCGCGAGCTCGAACGCCATGTGACCCACGCCGAAAAACTCGCCTCACTCGGCAAGCTCTCGGCTGGCGTGGCCCACGAGATCACCTCGCCGCTGATGACGATCAAAATGTACGCGGAGTCGCTGCTCCAACTCACCCTGGTGCGCGGCGCCCCGGCTGAGGATGTGGCCAAGCTGAAGAGCATCTGCGAGGCCACCGAGCACATCGCCCGCTTCACCCGCGAACTGACGACCTACGCGCGCCCCTCCTCCGAATCGCTGACGCCGGTCTCGCTCGCCTCGGTGCTCGACCAGGCGGCCGTCTACTGCGAGCACGTTTTCAAGCGCACCAACCTGGAGCTGATTCGCGATCTCGATCCCGGGCTGCCCGAGGTCATGGGCGTGCGCAGCGATCTCGTTCAGGTCTTCGTCAACCTCCTGACCAACGCCTGCCACGCCAGCGTCGACTCCAGGCGGCCCATCACCGTGCGGGCGCGGGCCACGGACGACAGCGTCGAGATCGACATCCGCGATCACGGCCGCGGCATCCGCGAAGAGCTCCTGCCCAACATCTTCCAGCCCTTCGTCACCACCAAGGCCGAGGGCGACGGCACAGGGCTCGGGCTCGCCATCGTCCAGCGACTCGTCGAGAAGCACGCGGGCGACATCCGCGTCACCAGCGCGATCGGCGAGGGCACCACCTTCACGCTGCGGCTGCCACGCGCCCCGGTCAGCGCCAAAGCCTGAGTCGACGCGCCATGAACGCCCCGGAACGCACGCGCTACGAAAAGCAGATCGCCCTGTCCCAGATCGGCCCCGAGGGTCAGGCGCGGCTCGCCGCTGGCGCCATCGCCATCATCGGCTGCGGCGCGCTCGGTTCGGCGCAGGCTCAGATTCTCGTCCGCGCCGGCGTGGGATCAGTTCGACTCGTCGATCGCGACGTGGTCGAGCGCTCCAATCTGCACCGCCAAATGCTCTTCGACGAGGACGACGCCCGCGTGGCCCGCCCCAAAGTCGAGGCGGCCGCCCAAAAGCTCGCGCGCGCGAACAGCGACTGCCGCCTGGAGGCGCGACACATCGAGGCCAACCCGCGGACGCTCCCTGAACTCATCGCCGGCTGCGACCTCGTGCTCGACGCCACCGACAACGTGCGAACGCGCCTCAACATCGACGAGGCCTGCCGACGCGCCAGGCTGCCCTGGATTTACGGCGGCGTTCTGGGGACCCAGGGCGTGATGGCGCCCATGCCTGTGGGCGCGCCCTGCCTGCGCTGCCTCTTCGGCGAACCACCCGCGCCCGACGAAACGCCCGACATCGCCCAAAGCGGCGTGCTCGCCTCCATCGTCGTGGCGATCGCCTCGCTCCAGGCCACAGCCGCCCTCAGATTCCTCGTCGGCAATCCACCGCCGCGCCAGCTGGTGACGATGGACATCTGGGACATGTCGCTCAGACGCATCTCGCTGACAGCTGGCCCGCGCCCCGGCTGCGACTGCGCGCCCCAAACCGCCCTCTGAAGCGCCTCAAACAGCGACGCGGCGACGCCTCTCCTCGGCCAAGGCAGAAGCGGCTTCTACTTGTCGCCCTTGCGCGAACGCTTCGACTTGCCCGGCTTGAAGAGCGAGAGAAACGACTCGGACACGCTCTTGGGCCCGGAGAGGATCTCGCTGAGGCGCTCCAGCTCACCGCTGTCGAACCACATCCCCTGGCACGACTCGCAGCGCTCAACCTGAAATTGCTTAATCGGCGTGGTGAACGGCTTGAGCTCTTGCCCGCACTTGGGACAGCGCATCCAGTGGAGCTTCTTGAGCGCCTCGCG
Organism: Myxococcaceae bacterium; assembly: GCA_017500825.1. Taxonomy (GTDB): domain Bacteria; phylum Myxococcota; class Myxococcia; order Myxococcales; family UBA5297; genus UBA1203. The sequence goes on from JAFVYB010000030.1 coordinate 34,309, forward strand.
CTCTTCCTCGGCGCGGCGCGCGGCCTCTTCCTTGGCGAGCTTCTCGCGTTTGAGCGCCTGTTGCCGGGCGAAATACTCTTCCTCAGTCGCGTGGGGCTTGCGGGGCATCGGTGTTTTCCTCGGAGCGATGGAGCGGATGGACGGCGGACCAGACAGGCGGTCGCGGCCGGACAAGGGCGCGGCTTTTACGACCGTTCCCAGAGGTGGAGGGAGAGGAAAATTGAAGGCGATACGCGCCGAAAATCCGACGGCGACAGCGCGCTTCCGGGTGGCATAAGGCGCCGCCCCTTTCGCCGTTTTCCCTCTGAAATCCCCTCTCACGCGCCCCGCGAGGTGCCCGCCATGGCCGACAGCGACAAGACGCTCGACACCGCAAATCAACCGCCCGCGCCCACGACCACCGCGCTGTCCACCGGGAACGCGCCCAAGAGCGACGTGCCGCCACAGGTTTCCGCGCCCGCGACCGTTCCAATGCCGAACGACCGCAAGGCCCCCGCCAGAGGCGACATCGCCGCGCCGCGCCAAGTCGAAACGCCCTCGGGCACCGACATCGCCGACAAGACCGCCCTCGTCCTGATCGACGTCGGAACGCCCGCCAGCTCCGGCGACGTGACGCCGTTCCTCAAGCGCCTCTACGCCGATCACCGCATCTTCGACTGGCCCCTGGGCGCGCTGGGCCGCGGCCTCATCAGCGCCATTTCGCGGCGCCTCGACGCGGGCAATCTCCGCCGCGCGCTCGAACTCGTGGGGGGACACGCCTCGGAGGGGGACGGCCTTTCGCTGGTGGGCGAATTCCTCTGCGAACAGCTCAACCGCGCCGAGGGCCTGCCGACCTTCGCGCCCTTCGTCGCCTTCCAATACGCCTCGCCCTCGATTGAAGAGGTGATCGCGGACATCCGCCGCCAGGACTTCACGCAGATCGTCGCCATCTGGAGCCGACCTCTGCCCTCGCTTCTGGCCACCGCCGCCCGCAAACGCCTGCTGCGCTGTGGCGACCTCCCCGGCACGCCGCCCATCGCCTTCATCGAGAACTGGTTCGACGAGGAGCGGCTCGCACCGTGCGTCGGCGAGATCGTCCGGCAAGGCCTCGCTCAATTCCCGGAAGACAAGCGCTCTCAGGCCATCGTCTGCTTCGCGCTTCAGGCGCTGCCCATCGACGGCGATCGCGATCCGGCCCTCGCCCTGGCGCGCTCACTCGGCAAGGCCGCCCTCGAAAGCGCCCAGCTCGGCAACAGAAGCCAAGTCTTCTACCTCGACGCTCTGGCGCCCCGCGCGCGGCTCGCGCCCTCGTTCGAAGACCTCTGCGACAGGCTCATCGACGATCTGAACACGATGCCGGGCGCCACCCGAACGGACCGCCTTGTCCGGCAGTTCCAGCGCACCTTCACCTCGCGCGCCTACAATGTCGCGAACGCGCCCAAAAACCCGCCGCTGCTCATCGTCCCGCTCAACCACCTCGTCGAAGGGCTCTCCACGCGCGCCGAGCTCGACCGCGCCATCGTCGGTCAGGCCGAGATTTTCGGCTTCATGCACATCGCGCGCACGCCAACGCTCTCCTCAAAGCAGGAGACGTTCGCCGCGCTCGAAAGCGCCGTGCTCAGCCACCTCGTCAACGCCAACGCCTTCCGTGAACAGTCCGCGCAGGCGCGCTAGCCCAAGCCCCTCCGCTCCAGCGCCGTTCGCCCGTCGCGCCAGCCTCGCCGACGCCCGCCCGCGCCGCTTCAGGCCCCCCCCCGGCCGTGCAGTTTTCCCGCGCCCGACGCGCCCTACCTTGGCCCTGCTCGATGTCTCGCCGACGCACGCCAAGGAGAGGGATTTGTTCGACGCGCTCGAAATTCACCGATGGGCACAGACGGCCAGGCGCTGCGGCATCCCGCTCGTGCCGCGCCTGCTGCGCAAGCTCATCCAGCTCACCGCCGCCGCCTACGTCGGGACCGAGGCCAGCTTTGGTCCCGATTGCGAGTTGGCTTACGGCGGGCTCGGCATCGTCGTTCACCCCAAGAGCCGCATCGGGGCGCGCGTCCTCGTCGGCCCCCATGTGACGATCGGCGGCCGCTCTCACAGTCACGGCGCGCCGATCATCGAGGACGACGTTCAGATCGGCGCCGGCGCCTGCATCCTCGGCGACATCCGCGTCGGTCGCGGGGCGCGCATCGGGGCCAACGCCGTGGTGCTGCACGATGTGCCGGCGGGCGCCACCGTGGTCGGCGTCCCCTCTCGTGTCGTCGAAGGTTCGGGTGACGCGCCCTCGAGTCAGTCGCACCGCGTTCCCATCCACTTCGAGGACGAGGGCGATGGTCGCGACCGCAAAGGTGGGCGGGATCTGTCCTGACATCTCCGGCGCGGCGCCGACGCGTGGGCAAGGCACAGCGCGGAACGAACGCGTGGGCGCGGCGCGCAAAGCGCGAACGGAAAGGAGGGGCGATGCGCGAGGTCGATCGTCCGTCACGGCCTGTGAAAAGCGCGGCCAGTCAGTCGCTCGACGATTTGTCCGGCGCGCGCGTTCTCATCATCGGCAACACGCCGCCGCCTCATGGTGGCATCGCCGTCCACGTCCAGTCGCTGCATGACCGGCTGCGGGAACTCGACGCCTGGGTCCGCGTCCTCTCGCTCGGCAACCAGCGCCAGACGCCCTCCATTCAAGGTGTCGCGAACGCGCCCGCGCTCGCCGCCGAACTCGCCTCGCACGCCCTCATCGGCTTCCTCCCCCACCTGCACATCAGCGGCCACACGCCCAAATCGTGGATGATCGCCGCCGCCGTCGCCGCGCTGCGCCGTCCCGGGAGCCCGGGCCCGCTACTCACGCTGCACTCGGGCATGGTGCCGATGTTTGTGCGCGCTCAATGGCGCCGCCGCTTTTGGCTTCGAGCTGTCGCGCGAGGCTTCAGCGCCATCTTCGCCGTCAACGAAGAGGTGGCCGAGGCGGTCCGCGCGATGGGCTTTCCCGGCGACAAAATCCGCGTGCTGGCCGCGGGCTTCATCCCCGCCGCGCCAGGAACGCCGCCTCCCGAGCTCGAACACCTGCGCCGCCACGCGCTGCCGCTCATCGTCAGCGCCATCGCCCCGGGGCCAATCTACGCCGCCCGCGCCCTCGTCCGCGCCCTGCCCCAAATCGCTTCCCGCCTGCCCTGCGCCAGACTCGCGCTCTTTGGTCCGGGACCTGTGGCCCCGCTGCGTTCGCTGGCCCAATCGCTGGGCGTCCTCGACCGCGTGGCGTTCCTCGGCGAGCTCAATCGATCCCAGGCGCTCGCGGTGATGGCCCAAGGCGACCTCTTCCTGCGCGCGACCCGGGCCGACGGCGACGCCATCTGTGTCCGCGAGGCGCTCTGTCTCGGCAAACCAGTCGTCGCCAGCCGCGTCGGCGTCCGTCCAGAGGGGGTCCATCTCTTCACGCCGGGCGACAGCGGCGAGATGTGCCGTCAAATCGAACGCGCCTTCGCCACCTCGCGCGCCCCAGGTCGCCTGCGACGCGCCCTCGACGCCCAGGCACGCGCAGAAGCCGATCTCGACCAGGTGCTCCACAGCTACCTCGCGCTGCTCGACGACCGCCCCGTCCCCCGGCGCGCGCCGATCCGCCAATCGCCCGCCACCACCGCCGCGCTGCCCTGCCGCGCCACCGAGCGATGCGACGAGACCCGCCAGGTCTTTCACCGCGACGCCAGCGCCGCCCGCGAATCGCCCTTTGGTCCGCGCCCGAATGGCAACCGCCCCTTCAGCGTGCCGCCGCCAGCCTGTCCGCTGCGCGACGGCCTCAACGCGCTCGTCAACGCGCCCAGATTCGACGGCGAAGGCCTGCGAAAGGAGTGACGCGATGTGCGGCATCGTCGGCCTCATCCACCCCTCCCCGGACGCCCCCATCGACACCCGCGCGCTCAAAGAAGCCCTGCGCCTGATCGCCCATCGCGGCCCAGACGGCGAAGGCGTCTTCATCGGCAGGGGCGCGGCGCTCGGCCACCGGCGACTGTCGATCGTCGACCTCGAAAACGGCGCCCAGCCCATGTTCAACGAGGACGGCGCGATCGCGGTCGCCTTCAACGGCGAGATCTACAACCACGCCGCTCTGCGCGCGGAGCTCCTCTCCCATGGACACCGCTTCGCCACGCGCTGCGACACCGAGGTCATCGTCCACGGCTACGAGACCTGGGGGCAGGGCGTCTTCACCCGGCTGCGCGGCATGTTCGCCATCGCCATCTGGGACAGCCGGCGGCGGCGACTTTTGCTGGCGCGCGATCGCGTCGGCATCAAACCGCTCTACTGGACGCGGGACGATCGCAGCGGCGCCCTCCTCTTCGCCTCCGAAATCAAATCGCTCTTCGCCTTTGACCGCGTCCCCCGCCGCGCGCGCGTCGACGCCCTGAGCGCCTACCTGGCCCTGCGCTACGTCCCCGGACCGACGACGCTTTTCGAGGGCATCGAGCGCCTGTCGCCAGGGCACCTGCTCCTCTTCGAAGACGGCCAAACGCGCCTCGAACGATTCTGGAGCCTGCCCGTCGACACCCCGCGCGACCATTCGCGAGAGGGCGACCTGATCGAGGCGAGCGCCGCCATCGAAAGCGATCTCATCGAGTCGGTGCGCCTGCGCCTGATGGCCGATGTGCCGCTCGGCGTCTTCCTGTCTGGCGGACTCGATTCGACGGCGGTGACCTGGGCCATGCGACACCTCGGACACCGACCGCTGAAGAGCTTTTCCATCGGCTTTGACGGCGCGCGGACAGGCGAAAGCGAGGGCGAGCTGCCACACGCGCGAGAGGCGGCGCGGGCCCTGGGCTGCGAACACCGCGAGGAGAGGCTGAGCGCGCGGGCGTTTTTCGACAGCCTGGAGCGGGCCTGCTGGCACCTCGACGAACCGCTCTCCGACGGCGCCTGCGTCCCCTTGATGCGCCTGGCCGATCGCGCGCGGCAGGAGGTGACGGTCGTGCTCTCGGGCGAGGGCGCGGACGAGGCCTTTGGCGGCTATCCGATTTACGGGCGCATGCTGGCGATGGAGGCGCTGCGACGGCGCGGCGGCCAAAGACTCGATCGCGCGATTGATCTTCTGGCCGGGCTGGGCGGCGAACGGCTCCTCGACACGCGACTTTTTCCGGCGTCCAGGGCGCGGGCCAAACTGCGGCGCTACCTCGCGTGGACACGTCAGCCACTCCCGGCGCGCTACTTCGGCGTCGGCCGCGCGTTCGACGATCGGACGCTTGCGGACATCTTCGGCGAGACGGCGCTCACGGACCTGCGCGCGCGCTTCGCCCCACTCTGGCAGGCGACCAGCGGACTCGATCCCCTGCGGCGGATGCTCTTCGTCGACACGGCCGTCTGGCTGCCGGACGACCTGCTCATCAAGGCCGACAAGATGACCATGGCCGCCTCGATCGAGCTGCGCGTCCCCTTCCTCGACCACGAGCTTTTGGAAAACGCCTGGGCGCTCCCGTCAGCGCTCAAGCTCAAGGGCGGCGAGGGCAAACGCGTCTTGCGGACGGCCATGGTCGGCAAAATCCCGGACAGCATCCTCCACCGCGCCAAAGCCGGCTTCCCCCTGCCCATCACGCGCTGGCTGCGCGAAGATTTGCACGAGGCCTGCCGCGGCGCGCTGCTCTCGACGCGTTCTCTGACCCGGGAATTCATCGGCGCCGCCACCGTCGAAAAATGGCTCGACGAGCATCGATGCGGGCGCGTGGACCGGCGCGAGGAGCTGTGGGCGCTCTGGGTGCTCGAAACCTGGCGCGAGCTCTTCATCGAGGGCGATCGCCAGGCGTTTCTGGTGCGTTCGAGCAGCTTTGGCCGCGCGGCCTGAATCGTGGGACGCGCTTACCCGGCGCTCCGTTCGAGGATGGCCTGGGCAATGCCGAAGTAGAGGAAGAGGCCGACGATATCGACGAGGGTGGCGACGAGCGGCGTCGAGGCCACGGCGGGGTCAAAGCCGAGCTTTTTGACGAGGATCGGCATCAGGCCGCCCATCAGCGCGGCGAAGGTCACCACGCAGACGATCGACAGGCCGACGATGAGCGCGATCTGGTTGCCGATGCCCTCCCAGAGGAAGGCGCGCGCGGCGCCGAGCAGCGCCAAAATGACGCCGAGCATGATCCCGCTGAGCACCTCGCGCACCGCCACGCTGAGCGCCTGCCGCGGCACCACCTCCCCCAGGGCCAGCGCGCGAATCAGAAGTCCCGCCGACTGGCTGCCCGTGTTGCCGCCCGCCGAGATGATGAGCGGGATGAAGAAGACGAGCGCGATCGCCTCTGTCAGCGATTCCTCGAAGGCGCGCATGGCGTTGCCCGTGAGCATCTCGCCGACAAAGAGCAGGACGAGCCACCCGGCGCGCGAGCGGATGAGCTGAAAAAAGCCCGTCTTCAGATACGAGTCTTCGAGGGGCTCCATACCGGAGAGGCGCTGCACCTCCTCGGTGGCTTCCTCCTCGGCGGCGTCGAGGGTGTCGTCGACAGTGATGATGCCGAGCAGGCGCCCCGCGTCGTCGACGACAGGCACGGCCAACAGGTCGTAGCGGGCGATGACCTGCGTCACCTCTGCCTGATCGTCGCTGCCGTGAACCGTCACCAGATGCTCGGTGTCCATCAGCTCGGCGATGCTCCGATCCGGCTTGGCGAGAACGAGCGAGCGCAGGGAGACAACGCCGCGCAGCGAGCCCTCGGGAGAGATGGCGTAGGCGTAGTAAATCGTCTCCACGTCCTCGGCGACCTCGCGGATGCGCTCGATGGCCTCCGCCACGGTCATCTCGGCCTCCAGCTCCACATAGTCGGTCGTCATCAACGCGCCGGCCGTGCCCTCGGGCCAGGCGAGCAGCGACCGCAAGTCCTTGGCGTCCTCTTTGGAGAGCTTGGCCAGGATCTTGGCGGCCAACGGCGCCGGCAGCTCGTGGAAGAGGTCGGCACGTTCGTCAGCGCTCATCTCGACGACCAGCCGCACCGCCATCTCGGGCGCGATCTTCTCGAAAAGCGCCGCGCGCAGGTCGTCGTCGATCTCTTCGAGAATCTCCACCTGCGCCGTGAGCGGCAGCACCTTGAGGAAGACGAGCTGCTCCTCCTCCTTCAGGCAGAGGAAGATCTCCGCGGCGTCGACGGGATGAAGCTCTTCGACGAGCTCGCAGATCGCCGCCGGATCGCTTTTGAGGGCATCGCGGACCTCGGGGAGAAACAGCTCACAGACGCGCATGAGGACAGACCTTCGCCATTGGCGGCCGCCAGCCACGCGCTCGACCCCCGGGCCACGCGCTCGCCACCGCTCGTTTAAAAAAGGCGCGCCTTCTACGCGAAGCGCTCATCGAGGGGGCAATGGAAACAGCGCCTTTGGCCAAAATTCACAGCGCCGCCAAATCACTCGCCGCCACAGCCTCATGAAATAAATTTAACGCCGCCAGCGGCGCGTTGACGCATTCGATTCGATGGCCCAGACCAACGACAAACAAATAAATAAAAACAAAAACAAACCATTCTCGAAATTAAACAAATCCAAACATTTCAAACCAATCAAACCAGACCAAAAAATATATTCATTTTACATTAATAACTATCCAACCAATGGAAGGCGCGCACCCCGTTGCAACGGTGGAGACATTTCACTAGTTACCGCCGCCCTCATGCCCCTGACCCACGCAGAACTGCGCGACCGATTTCGCGCCACACTCCTCGGCGCAGCCATCGGTGACGCGCTCGGGTTTCCCTACGAAGGGGCCCCGCCCGCGACGCTGAGGCGCCTGCCCCATATCGCCGACGACTTTGCTCCGCGTCCGCGCGGAGGTCGTCTTCCCCGGGGAATCTTCAGCGACGACACGCAGATGATGCTGGCTGTCGCCGAATCGATCCTCATCTCGGGAAAGATCGACGGACGGACGATCGCCGCCTGCATCGCCAAACTCTGGCGGGAGGGGTTCATCCTCTACGCCGATCAGGTCTGCACCGAGGCCGTCAACCGCCTGCTGGAGGGAACGCCGTGGATGAGCTCTGGTTCGCCCATCGGCATGGCGACCAACAGCGCGGCTGTGCGCGCCGCTCCCATCGGCCTCTTCCAGTTCGACGCCCAGGCCCGGATTCACCGAGACGCCGAGACGCAAGGCGTGATCACGCACAAAGATCCGCGCTCGATCGCCGGAGGCGCCGCCATGGCGGCCGCTGTCGCCATCTCACTCGGCGATCCTCTGCCCGCAGACACCTTTTGCCTGCGCGTCGCGGCCATCGTTCGCCTGCTCGACCCCGATCTCGCGCGTCACATCGAACAACTGCCGCAATTGCTCTCCTTTGAGCCGTCGGACGCGGCGCGCGTCATCTCCAACGCAGGTTTGCCACCGCACCAGCCCAAGGATCGCGTGGGCATCAGCAACTTCGTCTACCCGTCGGTGCTGATGGCTTTTTACGGAGCTCTGCGCGCGCGCGGCGACTTCAGAAACTGCATGGAAATGGTGCTTCTGGCTGGCGGCGACACTGACTCGGTCGCCTGCATGGCCGGCGCCCTGATGGGGGCCCAATACGGCTGCGCCATCCTGCCCTCCAGCCTCTGCAAGGGCGTCTTCGACGGCGCGCGCGTGGTCCAGATTGCCGACGCCCTCTTCGAACTCAAAGAGCGCTCCCTGCCGCGCGAGGTCGCCATCGCCACTTCCGCGCGACGCAACACCGGCCGCTTCCCCACCTGGCGGGGTTAGCCGCGCGTCGCCACGCCTCGAACGCGCCGCTTCCGCCGTTGAACGCCGCCTCAGGAGCTCTTTCGCATGATCCGCGCCGTCGTCACCGACATGGACAACACGCTCTACTCGTGGGTCGACTACATCGTTCCCTCGACGGAGCGCATGGTTGAGACCGTCTGCCGCGTGCTCTGCCTGCCGCGCATCCAGGTCATTCGCGCGCTCAAGGAGGTCTACGAGCGCTACGAATCGAACGACTACCCGTTCGCGCTCCAGGAATCGCGCCTGTTCGAGCCCTATCGGGACGACTTCGACGCCTTCAACAAGCTCGTCATCGAACCGGCGAGCGAGGCGTTTGCCGCCGCGCGACGGCGCTATCTCAAGCCCTATCGAGGCGTCATCGACACCCTGGGCGCGCTCAAATCGCGCGGCATTCCGGTGGTGGCGTTGACCGACGCTCCGCGCAATCCGGCCGAGCGGCGGGCCAGGCGAATGGGACTCGACGCCTACCTGAGCGCCATCTACGCGCTGCCCGCCTTCCCCTTCCCCAAGACGGGAATCGACCCAAATATCCGGGCGCGCGAAGAGGCTGGCGGCTGCGCGCTCGACTGCGAGGTGGTGGAGCTCCGACGCGAAGACGAAAAGCCAAATCCGACGGGCTTTCTCGCTATCTGCGAGCGACTTGGTGTCGAACCGCGCGAGGTCGCGTTCGTCGGCGACAGTCTGGGCAAGGACATGCGCCTGGCCCGCGAGGTGGGAGCGCTCGGCTGCTGGGCCGAATACGGGACCTACGTCTCGGCCGAATACCAGGAGCGTCTGGCCATCCTCTCGGCGCCCGCCGCCACGCGACGACACCTGCGCCAGGCACCAGACGCAGAGGCCATGCCCCGCGTCAGACTCTCGTGCTTCGACCAGCTGCTCGATGTGATCGACGCTGAAAACAGCGGCTCACGTGTGAGCGCTGCCTGACGAAAGAGGCGCCGCCGCCCAAGTCCCCCACGTCCTCAATCTGTCGAAGGGACAGCGCGTCGAGGAGACCATCACGCGGGCGGCAGACAGCCGAAGTTCAGCGCTCGCCCGCCTCGATGGCGGCGATCTTGTCGAGGCGCCGCTGGTGGCGATCGCCGGCAAAGTCGGTGGTGAAAAAGGCCTCGGCAATGCACACGCCGAGCCCCAAGCCGACGACGCGTTCGCCCAGACAGAGCACGTTGGCGTCGTTGTGCTGGCGGGTCATGCGCGCCTCCATCTCGCAGGTGCACAGGGCCGCGCGAATGCCGCGAAACTTGTTGGCGGTGATCGACATGCCGATGCCCGTGCCACACACGAGGACGCCCTGGACGCAGTCACCGGTCTGGATCGCGCGCGCGACCGCGGCGGCAAAATCCGGGTAGTCAACCGAAGCGCTGTCCGTGGCGCCGAAGTCGATCGGCTCGTGACCGAGTTTTGTCAGGAGGGCGGCGACCTCGCGCTTGAGGGCGAGACCGGCGTGATCGGATCCGAGAGCGATGCGCATGGCGTGATTTCTCCGCAGTCGATGGCGCCGGTTGCCAGGCCGAATCAGTTGGCCGCGTGGCGCCGAAAAACGAGCACAGCGTTGGTCCCGCCAAAGCCAAAGCCATTGCTCATGGCCGCCTCCACCTCGACGCGTCGCGCCTCGTTGGGGACGTAGTCGAGATCGCAGGCGGGATCGGGCGTCTCATAATTGATGGTGGGCGGCAGGACCCCGCGCTCGATCGCCAAGGCGGTGAAGGCCGCCTCGATCGCGCCGGCCGCGCCAAGCAAGTGCCCGGTCATCGACTTGGTCGAGCTGACCGCCAGGCGGCGCGCGTGTTCGCCGAAGACTTCCTTGATCGCCGCTGTCTCGCCCGCGTCGTTGAGCGGCGTCGAGGTGCCGTGCGCGTTGATGTAGCCGATGCGATTCGGCGGAAGGCCCGCGTCGGCGAGCGCCAGCCTCATGCAGCGGACCGCCCCTTCCCCCCCGGGCGCCGGAGCAGTGATGTGATGCGCGTCGCCATTGGCGCCATAGCCGGCAATCTCGGCCACGATGTGGGCACCGCGCGCCAGAGCGTGTTCCCGCTCCTCCAGGACGAGCACCCCCGCGCCTTCGCCAGGCACAAAGCCGTCGCGCCGCAGGTCAAAGGGACGGGAGGCCTTTTCGGGCGCCTGATTGCCGCTCGTGCACATGGCCTTGGCAGCGTTGAATCCAGCCATGCAGACAGGCGCGAGAGGCGCTTCGGAGCCGCCGGCGAACACCGCGTCACAGTCGCCGCGCCGGATAATCTGAACGGCCTCGCCGATGGAGTGTCCACCGGTGGCGCAGGCCGAGACAGGCACCCAGTTGGGCCCCTTGCAGCCAAGGCGAATCGACAGAACGCCCGCGCCCAGGTTGGGGATGATCTGCGGGATCAAAAACGGAGAAATGCGCCCCGGTCCGACCTCGCGCAGCCTGTCGCAAGCCGCCTCCATCGAGGTGACGCCGCCCACGCCCGAGCCGACGACACAGCCGACGCGCGCCGCGTTTTCCCCGGTGATTTCCAGCCCCGAGGCCTCCTGGGCCATCAGACCAGCGGCGAGCATGTATTGCTGGAAGGGATCGAGTCGCCGCGCGTCCTTGCGGTCCATCCAGCGCAAGGGATCGAAGCCCTTCACCTCACCGGCAATGCGCGTCTCGTGACACGAGGCGTCAAACCGCGTGATTGGCCCAATGCCGTTCTTGCCCGCGATGAGCGCCTGCCACGTCTCCTCCGTGCCGATGCCGAGCGGGGTGACGAGGCCGATGCCGGTGATGACGACGCGTCGGGTCATTGGTCGGCGTTGGGGCAGTGCGCCTTGATGTAGGCGATGGCGTCCTTCACCGTCTTGATGCTCTCGGCCTGGTCGTCGGGAATCTCGACGCCAAACTGCTCTTCCATCGTCATGACGAGCTCAACGATGTCGAGGCTGTCGGCGCCCAGGTCCTCGGTGAAGGAGCTTTCCGCTTTGATCGCGTGCTCCTCGACGCCGAGCTGCTCGGCCACAATGCTCTTCACTTTCGACTCAACGGCTGATGCTTCCATACGAACTGCCTCCACAAAGACGGAAAAGCGGGGGCTGGACACCCTCAGGCGGCCCTCCTCCCGCGAAAAAAGCGGCGCCTTTTACTGAGAGACCTCCGCGATCGCAAGGCGGCGCCACAAGCCGTGACCAAGTGATCAAAATGCTCGTAACCCCTTGAAATCACTAATGATTTCTAAAGAAGCCGCGAGCGCGCGGGGGCCGTGAAGATGGCCTCAGATCTCGCCGAGGATTTGGCTGAATCCGTCCGGATCATCGAGCGGAATGGCCGTCAGACTCTTGTCGATCTGGCGCGCCAGCCCACAGAGGACCTTGCCCGAGCCGACCTCGATGACGCGCGTGACGCCGAGTTCGACGAGCTTCTGAATCGACTCTGTCCAGCGCACGGTGGAGGTCACCTGAGTCACGAGCAGATCGACGATGCGCGCGGGGTCGTCGTTGGGAGCGGCCTCGACGTTGGTGATCACGGGGACCGTCGGCGCGCTGAAGGAGAAAAACTCCAGCACCCGTCTCAGTCGCGGCTGCACCTCGGACATCAGGCGGCAGTGGAAGGGGGCGCTCACCTTGAGCTGGATGGCGCGCCTGGCACCGGCGTTTTTGCAGAGCTCACAGGCGCGGGCCACGGCGCCGGCGTGACCGGAGATGACCGTCTGCTCGGGGCTGTTGAGGTTGGCCGGGGCGCACAGTTCGCCGTGTGATGCCTGGCGGCAGCACTCGCGGATCTTCTCCAGTTCGAGTCTCGTGATCGCGGCCATCGCGCCGAGTCCCTCGGGAACCGCCTGCTGCATGAGCTGACCGCGCGCGCGCACCGATCGCAGCGCGTCTTCGAAGGAAAGGGCGCCAGCCGAGACGAGCGCCGAGTATTCGCCGAGCGAGTGTCCAGCCACGTAGTCGGCATGAACGCCGCGCTGCTTCAGCAACAGGTCGTAGGCAGTCGACACGGTGAGGAGCGCCGGCTGGGCGTTGGCGGTGAGCGTCAGCGCCTCTTCCGGACCCTCGAACATCATCTCGGTGAGCGGCTCGTCGAGCACCTCGTCGGCCTTGGCGAAGAGGGCGCGCACCTCGGGACAGGCGTCGTAAATCGCCTTGCCCATGCCCACCTTCTGGGAGCCCTGGCCCGGAAAGAGAAAGGCCGTCTTGCCCGCCCCCGCTTCGGGGTGCGCCGCTTCTGTCTGCGATGTTTCAGTCACGTCACGTTTCCTTGATGATGGTGATGGGAAAGCACCGCCTCACCAGCGCAAGAGGAGCCCGCCCCAGACCAGTCCGGCGCCCGCCGCGAGGCAGAGCAGGTGATCTCCGGCGAGCAGCTTTCCCTGACGCGCGGCCGCGTCGATGAGCAGCAGGATCGAGGCGGCGGAGGTGTTGCCGCAGCGGTCGAGGTTGATGTGGCAGCGCTCCATCGGCAGGTCCAAGTGGGCCATGACCGACTGGATGATGCGCAGGTTGGCCTGGTGCCCCATCACGTGTTCGACGTCTTCGCGCGTGATGCCCGCCTCGGAGAGGACCTCGCCAGCGGCGGCGGTGAGTGTGCGCACCGCGGAACGAAAGACCTCGCGCCCCTGCATGTGGATGGTGTCGAGCCTCTCGGCGACAAGCCTCGGATCGCGGGCCGAGGTGGCGGTGCCGGGGCCGGGAATCGAGAGGATGCCGCTCAAGGTGCCGTCGGTGTGCAGGCGGCGCGCGAGAATGCCCGGACCGTCGTCGTCCTCGGAGGCGGCGAGGATCACGGCGCCCGCGCCATCGCCAAAGAGAACGGCGGTGTTGCGGTCGTTCCAGTCGATGGAGCGGCTGAGCAATTCCGCGCCGATGACGAGCGCATGGCGGGCGAGCCCCGTCTTGATGAACTGCTCGGCCACGATCATTCCGAAAAGAGCGCCGGCGCAGGCCGCCGAGACATCAAAAGCGCAGGCACGCGAGGCACCCAACGCCGCCTGGACCAGAGCCGCCGTCGATGGCGTGGGCGAATCGGGCGTGACCGTCCCCACGATGATGAGGTCGATCTCCTCTGCCGCAATCCCCGCCGAAAGGAGCGCCTGGCGGGCGGCCTTTGTGGCCATTTGAGAGGTGGTCTCGTCCGGGGCCGCGATGTGGCGGGCGCCAATTCCCGTCCGCTCGACAATCCACTCCGCCGTCACGCCCAACCGCTCGGCCAGCGCCTCGCTCGTCATGACATCCGGCGGAAGGTAGCCACCCGTGCCGATGATGCGCGCTCGCATGAAAGCTCCTGCTCAGAGGGAAGGCACGCCCGGACGCGACACCCCCTTCAACCGCGCCCCTGGCGACCGCGAACCTTCCCCGACGCCCGCGAACCTCCAGCGACCCTGCCCCCAGCCGGTCCAGCAAAAGCGGACATCGAGCTGTCGGACACGTGGTCAGCGATGGGTGCCTTCGTCGGGCGCTCCACAAAACACGAGCGGATGAGAGCTGGTGGCTCATCCGCTCGAAAATTCATCCGCCACAACGGCGGTGAGGTCAGCACGCTCAGTCGACGGCGACCTTGAGAATGGCGCGCTTCCGATAGGTCCCGCAGTTGGCGCACACGATGTGCGGCACGATGGGCTCGTTGCACTTCGGGCACTTGGAGACGTTCACGGCCACGTATTTCGAGTTGGCGGCACGGCGCTGATCGCGCTTCTGCTTCGACGTTCGTTTCTTGGGGACACCCACGACAGACTCCTTGCGTTTTCAAAGCCTAGGAAAAAAACGGGCGCGCCTTTTGCCGGCGTCACTCTCGACTGTCAAGTTCTTTGCCAGGAGTTTTGCGGGTGGCTTTGTCGCGGACCGCCCACGCTGGCGAACGCGGCGAAACTCCCCGTCGTTCGCGCCCCGGGCGCAGAGCTCACGACTCTGTCGGCGGCAGCTTGATCGAGCGCAGCGCCTCCCAGCGAGGGTCCATGGGCCGCCTGTCGCAACCGCACTCGCGCTGGTTGAGCTGCTCGCCACAGACGGGACACAGGCCCTTGCAGTCGTCGCGACAGACGAGCCCCATCGGCAGGTTGAGCAAGAGCTGCTCGCGGAAGACCTCGGCGGTGTCGATCGCCTTGCCGTCGAAGAACTCCTCGTCAGGGGCCGACAGATCAAAGGAAGCGCCCGTGCCGACCTCGTCGCGCAGCCGCTTGGGCTCGCTGGAAGGCCGCGCGTCCACCTCGACGCGCGCTGGCTTGCTCGAAAACTGCACCGTGAACTCGAAGGGCAACTCGATCGGCATGGCGACGAGGCAGCGCTTGCAGTCTGTCTGAAGCCGGACAAGCGCGCGCGCGCGCATCAGGATCTTGCCCGCGACCTTGTCGAACCTGGCCTCGAAGGTGGCCTCGCCCGCTGCCCGCCAGTCGCTCTCGCCCGCCTCTCGCAGCGTCTCGTCGAGCGCCTCGGCGGCGATGCCCTCGGCCCGGTCGATTCCCGAATTTCCGATCTCGTCAACGGCAACGATCATCTCTGGCGTGTCCTTTCGGCGCTGGGGTGAGGCCCAAAGCGGGGTCCCAGAACGGCGGCGCGCCTTAGGGGAGAAGGCCTGCCCGGGCAATGGCATTCGTCGGACGCGCGACCGTGAAACGACGACGAAGCGCGCGGTGGACTGGCGCCAGCGCCCGGCGAGCTCCCGCGCGATGAACCTCCGCTCAGCGAAGTCGTGAATGACGCGGCCCAACGGGACGAGACGCTGAACGACGCGCGCCGGGACGCCTCCGATCCGTTCAACGACGCCCTGGCGACGGGGCCCTTCGCGACGAATGACGCGTCCGCATCGCCTTCGAAAGCGGCGGCGCTCAGTAATGCGGCGGCACCTCGTCTTCGAGCCGGGGACGCATGGCGCCGGGCGCCTCCTCGCTCAACTGGCGCTGCAGCCGAGACACCTCCTTGCGCAGTCGCTCGACCTCCAGATTGAGGCCACGAACCACCGCGTCCAGCTCCTCCAGCCCGCGCTCCACAAAGGCCTGCTTGATCTCCAGGTTGATGATCCGCTCGTCGCTCGTCTCGGACATCTCTCGCCTCCCAAAATCGCGGCCGGGCCGCAGTGAGGGCGCGCCCTAAGTCAGCACCCGCTCCTGTTCGCAAGGCGCAAAGCGGGGGGGGGGCCGAAGGGCCTGACAGGGATTCAAAAGCGCGCGCCAGGAACGCCGGAGTGCTCTCGGATGCTCGCCGGATGAACGCCGGAAACTCGCCGCTTTCGATTGGCCTGGGCAGCGCGACAGCCTCGACAACGGCCCACGCCGGAAACAGGCGGTTCACAAAAGCGAGAGCGGATCGATGTCGATCGAGAGGCGCACGTCCGATTTCAGGCGGCTTCGCTCGCGCTCGATGATTTGAGCGATGGCGGAGAGCGACGCGGCGGTGGGGCCTTTGACGAGCATCTGCCAGCGCACGCGGCCCTTGAGCCTGGAGAGCGGCGCCGGAGAGGGACCGAGGAGTCGCAGCGAATTGCCCGAACAGCGGATCGCCTCGCCCACCACCTGAGCGACGCGGCGCGCGGCTTCCGCGGTGACCGGATCGTTGGGCCCGTCGAGTCGGCAGAGCATCAGGCGGCAAAAGGGCGGGTAGTGGAAAGCCCGGCGGATGCTCAGCTCGGCCTCGGCAAAGCCATCGAAGTCATGTCCGACGACGCGGGCCACCGCCGACGCCTCAGGCGAAAACGTCTGCACGATCACCCGACCCGGCTCGCGGCCACGTCCGGCACGTCCGGCGACCTGGGTGAGCAGCTGGAAGGTGCGTTCAGCGGCGCGGAAGTCGGGGAGGTTGAGCGCCAGATCCGCGAGCAGAACGCCGACGAGCAGAACGCCGGGGAAGTCGTGCCCTTTGGCCACCATCTGCGTGCCGATGAGGATGTCGCGCTCGCCGCGCGCGAACGAGGCCAGCCGCTCGGTGAGTTCGTCGGGGCGCGAGGCAGTGTCGCGATCGAGTCGCTCGACGCGGGCGCGGGGGAAGACGCGGGCGAGTTCGGCTTCGACCTGCTCGGTGCCCATGCCCAGCCGCTCGATGGGACCATCGCACAGCTCGCAGCGTTCGGGCAGAGGCGTTCGCTCGCCGCAGTAATGGCAGAGCAATTCGCCGCGCTGGCCGTGGAGGGTGAGGCTGACGGCGCAGTTGGGGCAGCCAAGCGCGCGGCCGCAGCTCAGGCACAGGTGATAGGTCGTGCTGCCGCGACGGTTGAGGAAGAGGATGGCCTGGCGTCCGCGATCGAGCGTCTCTTCGATGGCCTGGGCGAGCTGGGGCGAGACGAGCGGTGCTTTGGCGCGCGGCAGGTCGGCGGCGGACGGGGCAGGCTGGGCGATGTGTGGCGCGCGCGCGTGTCGGGACGAGGCGAGGCGGTAGTCGGCGCCCGGTTCGGCGGCCTGTTGGCGCTCGGCGTCCATGGCGTTCATGCGCATTCGTCCGGCGAGCTGCGGAAAGGCGGCGGCGATGTGTCCACGGCTCTCGCGCAGGTCGACGAGGCGCACCTCGGGCATGGGGCGATCGTCGACGCGGTGGGCCAGCCTGAGGAGTCGGTAGCGGCCGACGCGGGCGTTGTGCAGCGTCTCCAGAGAGGGCGTGGCCGAGCCGAGGACGACAGGGCAGCCCCGCTGTTGCGCGCGCACCACCGCCAAATCGCGGGCGCTGTAGCGAAACCCCTCCTCCTGCTTGAACGATCCGTCGTGCTCCTCGTCGACGACGACGATGCCCAGCCGTTCGACCGGGGCGAAGATGGCCGAGCGCACCCCCACCGCCAGACGCGCGCGCCCCTCTCGAAGCCGACGCCACTCCGCCAGCCGCTCGCCGTCGCGCAGTCCGGAGTGGAGCAGGGCCACCTGAGGCCCAAAGCGAGCGCGAAACCGTCCGACGAGCTGCGGCGTGAGGGCGATTTCCGGAACGAGCACCAGGGCGCCGAGGCCGAGCGACAGCGCGCGTTCGATGCTCCGCAGATAGACCTCTGTCTTGCCCGAGCCGGTCACGCCGTGGAGCAGGAACGGGGCGAACCGACGCGCCTCGACCGCCGACTGAATCTCGACGAGCGCGGCCGATTGTTCGGGCGTGGGCGTGGGCGGTGATTGGGCGCCAGGGCCAATCTCGACGTGGGGCGCGAGGCGATCGGCCTGCCAGACGCGGCACAGGCCCTGATCGACGAGGCGGCGCAGTGCTTCGCGGCTGGAGGGCAGGGCGGCCACCAGTTCGGCGAGCGGGACGCCGTCGGAAGACGCGGTGGCGAGGTAGTCGCGGATGGCCTTCATGCGGCTGCCGCGCGGCGCGGAAGTTCGACCTTCGTCGGTGAGCGCGACCCATTCGGCCCGGCCCAGCGAGGCGGGAGTTTGGGGCGCCGGTTCACAGCCACTGAGCGCGGGTGGCAGAGCGGCGCGCAGGACCTCGCCCAGAGGGTGGCGGTAGTAGCGCGCGGCCCAGGTCAAAAGATCGAGGAGCGGCGCGTCGAAGAGCGGTCCATCGTCGAGCGCGGCGACGACATCGCGCAGGCCCTTGGGCGGCGGCCCTTCCTCTGGCCCCAGACAAAACCCCACGGCGCGGGCGCGGCCAAAGGGGACGACAAGGCGGCGGCCAGGTTCGAGCGCTTTGGCCAGTTCATCGGGCAGCCGATAGGTGAAGGGGCCCTCCACTGGGCGTCCGACGGCGACTCGAATGAGGCGTTCCTGCAATGTTCTCTCCTTGGGGAGCGTTGGCGGCGGCGGCATCCGGCGATTCGCCAGGCGGCGCAATCGGCTTTTGCGCGGGGTTCCCGGGACCTGAACCGGCGCTCTGGTCGCTTTGCGCGATGGATTTTCACGCCCAGGCGCCTTGGTCGCTTTGCGCGGCAGTGGCATGGGCCGACGCCCTCATTCCCCCACCTGTCCCGGGAGAGCCATGCGCACCGTCCACGTCACCCCGCCCTCGTTTCCCCGCGCCGCCGACAACACCCCGCTCGACATCGCGCCCAACCGCCTCTTCTAGGTGCTCTGCGGCGACGAAGGCCACTGGCGCGCCGGCGTCTACTCCCCCGCGGCGACTTCGGCCGACGACTGCGCCGAACTCGAACGCCACAGCTGCCCCGAGCTCTTCGTCCTCCTCTGTGGACGCCTGACGCTCGTCATCGGCGAGGGAAAGGCGCGGCGGCTCGTCGAGCTCTCACAGGAGCGACCAATTCTGGTGACAGCGCCGCACGCGGGCTTTTGTCCCGACGGACCGCACACGGCACGCGCCCTGGTGGTGGAGCGCGACCTCTTCAGCACTGCCTACGGCGCGAACGCGGACGAAATCGAGGCGGCCATCGCCGCCGATCAGAACTGGAAATAGATGTAGGGCCTGACCTCGACCGTCCCCACGGCGCGGATGAAGAGGCCAAGGGCGACGAGCGCGGCCGCGCGGGCGGGCACAGGCAGGCGGATGAAGCCGTCGCAACACAGGCGCCAGGCCTTGTGGGGCAAGAGGCTGCCGACCATCGCGAGCGCCATCGCGATCCAGACCGGCGTTCCGACGTTGGCCGTGCCGCCGCTCAGCTCGAACATCTGGGCGAACATGGCCCCGGCCGCGGGCAAGTCGTCGGCGCGGAAGATCACGCGGGCCATCACCACGAGGAAGAAGGTCAGCGCCCAGCCGCAGAAGGCGCGCAGCCGACCGATGTTTTTGGGCGGGCGACCGTCGGGCGTCGTCAGCTTCCAGAAGACGCGCATCGCGCAGAGGAACACGCCGTGGCAGGCCCCCCAGAGCGCGAACCGCCAGCCAGCGCCGTGCCACAGGCCGCCGATCGTCATCACCACCATCAGGTTGAGGAGCAGGCGGGGGAAGGCGACGCGGCTGCCGCCCATGGGGAAGTAGACGTAGTCGCGCAGCCAGTTGGAGAGGCTGACGTGCCAGCGGTTCCAGAACTCGCCGATGTTTTTGGCCAGGTAGGGCTTGTTGAAGTTCTCCGGGATCTTGAAGCCGAAGAGCGCCGCGCTGCCGATGGCGATGTCCGAGTAGGCAGAGAAGTCGAAGTAGAGCTCCAGCGAGTAGCCGAGCGTGGCGACGAGGCATTCGGCCGAGGTGTAGAGCTCGGGCGAGGCGAAGACGCGGTCGACGAGTCCGGTGGCGATGAGGTCGGCGACGACGAGCTTTTTCACCATGCCCGTGGCGATGCGGAAGAGCCCCTCGGCGCCGGCGCGCGCGTCGAGCACAGGCGTCTCGTTGAAGCGGGCGAGCAGGTCCTTGGCGCGGACGATGGGGCCGGCCACCACCTGGGGAAAGAAGAGCAGGTAGGTCAGGTGGTCGAGGAACGAATGCTTCGGTTCGAGCTGTCCCCGGTAGACGTCGACGACGAGGCTGACCGCCTGGAAGGCCACGAACGACAGGCCAATCGGCAGAAGCAGGCCCAGAGGCTCGTAGCGCACGGCGACGCCGACGAGGCCGAGGAGGTCGGCGGCCGTCTCGTAGAACATGTCGGCGTATTTGAAGACGCAGAGGATGCCGAGGTCGGAGACGACGGAGACGGCGAGCAGCGCCTTGCGCACCTTTGGGCGGTCCTTCCAGCGCGCCATGCCGCGCGTCGTGAGGAAGTCGACGAGCGCGCACCAGACGAAGATGAGGATCGGGAAGGGGCTCCAGACCGCGTAAAAGGCGAGGCTCGCCAGGAGCAGGACGCCGATGCGCCACCTCTTCGAGTCGGCTTTGAGCCAGTAGAGGGCGAGCGCCAGGACGAGGAAGAAGAGGAACTGCAGGCTGTGGAAATACATGGCGCTGGCGCTGGGGAGTGGGGGGCCATCCCGCATGGCGCGGGGCAGGGCAAAGGCCGTGGAGCGGTGGGATCAGCGGGCGGGGCGGCGCACGGACGCAGTCACGAGGCGGACGGCAAAGACGCGGGCGGCCCAAGCGCGTGCCGAAAAGTCGCGGAGCGTTTGGCGGCGAAAAGGGCGCGTCGAGGTCAGTAGCCGGCGATGCCCACCATCAGGCTGTTGAGACCGGCGAGGACGAGCTGGGCGGGCTTCTCGATCAGGAATCCGGCGCCAAAGATGAAAAACGCGATCAGCAGCCAGGGGCCGTAGCGGCAGAACAGCTCCCACTGGGGGCGGAAGCGGTCGGGCATCACGCCGTCGGCGATGCGGCTGCCGTCGAGCGGGGGGATGGGCAGCAGGTTGAAGAGCGCCAGCGCCACGTTGACGTTGATGAGGATGAGGAAGAGCGAGGTCGTCGGCGCGGATGGCGCGATCAGGCCCGGGGCGAAGCGCAGCAGGACGCCGAGAAGCACGGTCGAGGCGAGCGCGAGCAGCAGGTTGGAGATGGGGCCGGCGGCGGCGGTGATCAGCATGCCCTGGCGCATGGTGAAGCGGCGCTCGAAGCGCGCTGGATTGACCGGAACCGGCCTCGCCCAGCCAAAGGGCACGCCGAGCAGCGGCAACAGCAGCGTCCCGATGGGGTCGATGTGCGCGATCGGGTTGAGCGTCAGGCGGCCTCTCTCGCGCGCTGTGTTGTCGCCCAGTTTGAAGGCGCTCCAGGCGTGGGCGAACTCGTGAACGGTCAGCGAGAGCCACACGGGAATCAGCATCAGCACTCGCTCGGCGATGGTCTCGATGGACACGGGAAAACCTCGGCAATTCGGGCGCGGCCAATCATGTCGGCGCATTCGGCGCAGGCGGCGCGGGTCAGTCGCGGCGGTGGGTCAGGCCATGAGGTGTCTCGGCTCGGTCGACGGCCACCTCCCGCTCAAAATCGCGGCGCGCGGGCGGGTTATTTCCAATCGTCGCCCGACTCAGGCGCGCGCTCCCACAAGGCGCGACAGCCCCCGCCTCCCTGACGGCACGGGCCGGACATTCTGTCGGCGCGGCTACTTCTTCGCGGGCTCGGCGGGCTGCGGATCGCGATAGCGCGGTTCCTTCGACTGCTCGCGCAGCACCTCGAAGAGGTCCGGGATGGTCGAGCGGTTGGCCTTGTTGATGATGAAGGTCGTCAGCGAGCCGCCCGGGTCGGTGAACAGGTCGTAGATGGCGTAGGTCTTGGTCCCGCCATGGCGCGGCGTCAGCGTCCAGGAGCCGTCGTTGACCGGAACGCGCACGCAGCCCTCCTGTGGACCGGGCCCCTTGTCCGAGAGGCTCCAGCGCGACCGCAGATAGCCGCGACCGCCGCGCCAGTCGCTCTCATCCACGATGCGCAGCGTGTAGTCGCGGCGCGAGACGATGGGCGGGTTGATGACCGTGTAGAAGATGACGCTGCCGTCGCTCTCGCGGCTGATGACCTCGCTCTTCTCCGTGTAGGGCATGGTCTCACTGTAGCGCTCATAGTCGGCCAAAACGCGCATCACCGCGTGCGGCGGCGCGTCGATGGTGCCGACGGCGCGCAGGGCCTTGATGTTGCTGCCCTCGCGATCGCGCGCGTAGACGAGCACGCCCTTGGTGTTGGCCTTCTCCTCCCAGCCGTCCTCGGCGCGAATGGCGAGGTCGTCGAGCTTGAAGGCGGGCGCCTTGGGTGCCGGACTGGCGGACTGGGGCGCTGGAGCGCTGGCAGCGGCGGGCTTTGCTGGCGCGGATTGGGCCGTGTCGGGTTGGGCCGATGGCGCTGGTGCCGGGGATGACGCCACTGCGGTCTGGACAGGCGCTTTGGCGGCTGGGGCTGCGGGCGCTGGCGAGGCCACCTGAGTCGCGGGCGCGGTCGATTCCGTCGCGGGTGTCGCTGTGGGCTGGGGCGCGGCGTCCTGAGCCGAGGCCGAGGCGGGGGCGTTCAGAAGAGCGGCGCCAATGAGGCAGGCGGCCGGGAAAAACGAGGTCATGGGCAGTCTCTCCATGAGTGGACGCGCGAGGGCGCGCGGCGTGGGGCTCCGGTCCAAGGCGTGGACGCCACAGACTCAACGGCGAGGCGTTCGCGCGGCTTTGGGGGCCCCGAAAAAAGGGCGCGCACTCTCTTCAGGCCCCTTCGAGTGTCAAGGCGGGGTTGTGTCGGCGTTTTCGCGGTCCGCCACAGGCCTCAAACAGCGCTTTGGCGACCTCGCGCCGCCCTTGAATCGCGCGTCGAATCCGGCACTAGGGCCGCCCCGCCAACCAGCCCCACGGAGCGCGCCATGCCCGACGAACAAGCCCCATCCACCCCCGCCCTCGACCTCTTTTTGTCACTCCTGAACGGCGGGCAGACGCCGGGCGAACAACTCGACATCGTCCGCGCGTTTTTGCGCCAGCGCGCGGCGGTGGAGGTGGCCCTGAACGGCGAAGTGGGGGCCGCGGCGATCTTTGTGTCCGGCGGTTCCGACGACAGCGCCGCGAACGCGCCCGACCTGCTCATGACCGCCCCGATCGACACGCGCCACGACTCTGGCCGCGCCGATCTGTCAGCCATGGCCGCGCTCTTCGCCGACCTCGCGCAGGCGACAGCGCGCCTCTCCAGAGCGCCTCGCCTCGCCTTCCTCGCCTTCGAGGAGGACGCCGCCGGGGCCCAGAAATCTGTCCGCGCCATCGCCGTCGAGCACCCCGAGCTGCTCAAGGCCCGCGCCATCCTCACGCCCTCGCGCGACGGGACCATCGAGCGACAGGGCGTGCGCCTCTTGCCCATCGCCACCGCCTTCAAGGGACGCGCGATCGTCGAGCTCGCCGCCACCGGCGCCCGACTCAACGCCGGACACACCTCGACCGCGAGCGCCGCCTACCGCCTGACGCGCGCCCTCCTGCGCCTGGCCAACCAGGGTCTCCCCCTCCACGCCTCGCCTCAGGCCAAATCGATGTTCAAGGCCATGCGCCGCCGCTTCGACGCCCCCGCGTATCTGCGAGCGCTCGCCAGCGGAAAACTCCTCGCCGGCATGGCCCTCGACAGCCTCGACGCCGACGATCCGCTCGCCGCCCCCTGCGCCGCCGCGCTCCACAACACGGCCGCGCCCATCGCCCTCACGCTCGCCGATCCACATGCGCCCGGCCTGATTCCCGACCAGGGACGCGCCCTCCTCGACTGCCGCCGCCTGCCGGAACAGACCACGAGCGCGCTCCTCCTCGAATTGCGCGCCTGCCTCGACGACGACCAGCTCACACTCACCGCGCGCGACGAACTGACAGCCGCCTGTGAGACGCCGCCCGCGCCCATCCTCGACGCCATCGAACGCGCCCTGATCGGCCTGTCCGACGACCTTTGCCCCCTGCCCCACTGGTTCAGCGCCCACGCGCCCGACGCGGCCTTCCTCGCCAGAGCCGGCGCCCCCCTCGTCGGCCTGCCATTCGTGGGCGACCCAAACGGCGACAGCGCCGCCCAATCCCTCTGGACGCGCGCCCTCTCCGCCCTGAGCGAGGCCTTGCCGACCGCCCTGGACAGCCCAAGCGTCTGAATCCACCGGACGCCACACCGCCCGCGACGCCACCGCCTGCCCCGGGACCTTTCAGATGCGACTCATCCACTTCAGCGATGTCCACATCCGCGAGATCTTCGCCCCGCGCGAGTTGCCACGCGTTGGCTGGCGCAGGGCCGCGGCGATCTTCGAGTTGGAGGTGTGCGGGCGCGGGCGACGTTTCGGCGACAGCCTGGCGACACTGCGGCGCCTCGTCGACGCCATGACAGCGCTCGAACCAGACCGCGTGCTCTTCAGCGGCGACTTCACGGCCATGGCCACCGAGCGCGAATTCACCTGGGCCAGAGAGGCAGTGGCGCCGCTCATCGACTCGGGCCGCCTGTCCGCCGTCCCCGGCAACCACGACCGCTACACGCGCGGCAGCGTGCGTCAGCGTCGCTTCGAGCGCTTTTTCGGCGGCCTCCTCCAAAGCGATCTCAACGACACGCGGGGCAAGGGCGGCTTTCCCTTTGTCCATCTCGTCGGCGAATCGCTGGCCGTCATCGGGATCGACTCCACGCGTCTGGCGCCTCTGCCCGGACTGGCCTTTGGCGAGATCGACCGCGAGCAACGCGAACGCCTGGCGCGCGTCCTCGACCACCCTGTTATTCGCGATCGCGCCGTCGCCATTCTCCTGCACCACGCGCCACTCAACGCGAGCGGCCACGCCGACACGCCCACCCACGGACTCAGAGGCGGAGACGACCTCTTGCGCTCTCTGACGGGCAGGCCGCGCACCTCGCTCCACTTTGGCCACATCCACCAGCGCTACTTCCTGCCGGCGAACAGCGCCCGCCCCCACCTCTTCAACGCCGGCGCGGGCACGATGCGCCCCACCCCCGGCTTCTGGGTCATCGATCTGAACGCGCACGGCGAGATCGAGTCGGCGCGCGAGGTGACGCTCGAAGACGGCGCGACGCCACTGGCCAGCCGCGACTCAGCGCTGAGCTGAACGCGCGCGCTCGACAAGCAGCGTGAAGACCCGCTCCAGGCGCCACAGCTGACGATCGGCGCGGCGGATCAGATGCGCGGGCGGCGCGCTCACGCCGAGGAGGTCGCAGGCGTGCGTCAACGTGCCCGGATTCCTGCCGAGCAGGCTGCTGCACCAGTGCTTGACATCGACGACATCGCGGGCAGCGCGCACAGGCAGACCAGCGCGGGCCATCAGGTCGAGCGGAAACACGCCCCAGGCGACCCACACGTCGTTCGGGCGGGCGTCACGCGGGCGCTGAAAGGCCTGCCAGCGGGCGATCAATTCGTCAGGCGCGACGGCCAACGCCTCGTCCTCGACCGTCAGGCCGAGCTCCTCAAATCGGGGGCCGCGACACGTCGGCAGACAGAGCGCGCTCAGAGAGGAATCGTCGCCGACACGCCGCGCGCGCAGTTCGACGAGTTCTCCTGGCGGCCGCTCACGCATGCTTTGGGGAAAGCCATTGGCCTCGACATGGATGAGAAGCGCCGACGCGCCGTCCTCCAGGAGCGCTTTTGGCAGATAGAGCCCGCGCGGTGTGCGCAAACGCCTTCGCGGCGAGCGATCGGGCGCCTCGCCAAACCCGGCCTGACGCGACACCAGCGACAAAAAAGGCGCGAGCATGGCCTCGTGATCCTGTCCGTCGATCGCCTGGAGCGCCGCCGCCACCGCCTCGATGGTCGAGACGCAGTGGGCCGCGGGTTCGGCGCGGATGCGGTAGCGCGAGGGCTGCGTCGGAGGCAGGCGACAGGCGGGCAGCGCGCGCAAAAAATCGTTGGTCTTCCAGATCTTCCGCGCCTGGCTCCACGTCCCGTCGATGACGATCAGGGTGTCGGGCAGCGCGTCAGAGTCGCACTCGCCGAGCACGCGCGATTCTTCGGTCGGAAAGAGCACCGCGGGACGCTCAGAGGCCGCGATCAGCGCCAACAGCCGCCGCTCCAGCGAAAAATCGACGCCGACAAAGAGTCGCGATCCCGGCAGCGAGAGATGGGCCATGCGCGCCGTGCCGACAGGGTTTCGCGCCTCGCCCGGGTGCTGGAGAAAAATCCAGCGCGTCTGGCTCTCCTGGGGCACGAGCGATGCGCAGTAGCAGTTGAGGCGTGGTTGCAGGCAGCGGCGGCAAATTTCCCGGCGGGACGAATGGCGCTCATCCGCCTCCCCCCTCGCTTCCGCCGCGGCCGTTTCACCGCCATCCGCGACCGACACTCGACGCCCCCGCAGCGACGCCTCGGTCACCGCGCCACCGGCTCGCCCATGGGCGGCATCATCAACAGCCCCGGCCCGCCATTTGGCGACGACACGCCACCCGCCGACTGGGTCAAGCCCTGGACGACGCCGCGCGCCAGCGCCTCGCCGCCCTGATTGACGAACTGCATGATGTCGAAGGGCTTTTCCTCGACCGGATACTTGAGCCTGGGTTCGCCTTCGATGCCGGCCTGTTCCGCGGCCAGGCGGATGGCGTCATTGAGACCGCCGAGTTCGTCGACGAGCTTGTAGGCGTGCGCTTCCTGCCCCGTGAGGATGCGGCCATCGGCCAAGGGACGGACCTCTTCGATCGGCAGCCCGCGCCCGGCGGCGATGTCGCTGATGAACTGCTCGTGGACCTGATCGAGCATCGACTGCATCAGCGCGGCCTCCTCGGGCGTCATCTCGCGGAACGAGTTGCCGATGTCCTTGTTGGCCCCCGCCTTGAAGGTCCGCATCTGGAAGTCGAGCTTCTCCGCAATCGCGCCGATGTAGGGCATCTGGCTGATCACGCCGATCGAACCGGTGAGCGTCCCCGGGTTGGCGAAGATCGTCGGACAGCCTGCGGCGATGTAGTAGCCGCCCGAGGCCGCCACGTTGCCCATGCTGCAGACGACGGGCATCTCCTCTGAAAGCGCGCGCAGCTCCGAATAGATTTCCTGCGAGGGGCCGACGGCGCCGCCGGGCGAATCGATGCGGACGAGCAGCGCCTTGATGTCCTCGTCCGAAGAGAACTTGCGCAGCTGTTCGAGCAGCTTGTCCGCGCCGTGGATGGGGCCCTTGATTTCGAGCACGCCGATGGCCGGTCCGCCCTTGCCGCGCTTGAACGCCGACGGCGCGCCTGTCTCGTTGTTCACCACCGAGAAGGCGAGGAAGACGAAAGCGAAGAGGGAGAGAAAGAGGCCGATAAAAATGATCCCGAGGATCGTGGCGGAGCGGCGGTCCATTCGATGGTCATCCTTTTGTCGCTCGCAGGGCCGGCACCTGTCTCAAGCCCATAAAGACGCGGCGCCACCCCCGAGCGAAGAGGCGGCGCCGGTGCCGTTCGATGCCTGTGTCGCGTCTGGCGCGCCCTCTAGAGAAGCCCTCGCGTGCGGCGCAGGAGGTCGAACGTCTTCTGATACTCGATGTCCCAGTCGCGCGTGCCTTCCTGCAGGTGCTTGAGGCGGCTGCGCGTCTCGCGATCGAGCTCTTCGTCGACGGCCATATGCTTCTTCATGATGAGGTGGATTTTGCGGCGCATTTTGGCGTCGTCCGAATAGACCTCTTCGACATTGCGCGAGATGAGAAGAAATTCGAGCATTTGATTAATGACGTAATCGACGCCGTCATCGCCCATCTTGAAGCCGCGCACGTCGGCCATCTCGCGTTTGACCTGCTGAAAGCGGGAATAATCATAACCGCGACGTTTCATGGCCTCGCGCGTGGCGGCATTTACCCTCTCTTCCATCGCCACATATTCGCGCATGATGGCGACCATATCCATTTCAGCGTCGGCGATTCGGATCGTATCGACCTCGATATCCTTGTCGGATGTGAGTGTCTGAATGATCTCGCGGGCGATGGCGGTGATGACCTTGGGATAGAATTTCATGGTTTCCACCTTCTTTCTTCGGTCTATTAAGAGCAGGGGTGGCTGAAAGGGTGGCGGGCTATAGACGACCGCGCCCCCTCGCTTCAATCTGAAAATCCGGCCATTTATCAAAAAGTTCCGTCGATGAAAGATGGCCCCGATGAATACCCCTTTCGTATTCATCAACAATTCATTCCGGACTAAACAAAACAAAAAACCATTCAAAACAATTCACTAAAAAAATAATTCTTCGAAACAAATCGCGGCGGTCATTCCGAGTCGGCCGTTTCGAACGTTCGACGAGCAGTGGCGACCAGCGCCGGAACAGGCGCGCATCGACCTTGAAATGGACCTGACGCTGCTCTATGCGCCCGCCCCCCTTTCGCTCCCTTCAGCCCCTCTCTGCCCTTCGACACAGGCGCCGCCGATGCCCCTCTTCGACATGACTCCGGATGACTGGACGCTCCTCGGCATCGTGCTCGTGCTCCTGGCCCTGCCCGGCACCATCAAGACGGCCGCGCGCGGCATCGACAGATTGCTGGGACGCGGCGAAACGCCACCGGAGCCCAAGCGCTGAGCCTCAAGCCATCGGCTGTGGCCTCCGCCCCCCTCCTTCCAACGGCGCATGACCCCTCCCTCCACGACCGCCCGACGATTTCCGCGCGAACTCGATTTCATCGCTCTGGTGGGGCCGACCGCCTCGGGCAAGAGCGCGCTGGCCATGGCGCTGGCCGAGGAGACCGGCGCCGAGATCGTCTCCTGCGACAGCCAGCACGTCTACCGGCGGCTCGACATCGGCACGGCCAAACCGACGCGGGAAGACCGGCGGCGCGTGGCGCATCACCTCGTCGATGTGCGCGATCCCGACGAACAGCTCTCAGCCGGCGAATTCGCGCGACTGGCCGACGCGGCGATTGCCGATATCCAAGGCCGCGGACGGGCGGTGATCGTCGTTGGCGGGACAGGGCTGTGGCTGCGCGCCCTTATCTTCGGGATGATCGAGGTGCCCGACGCGCCCGCCGAATTGCGCGCGCGCCTGAGTGGCGAGCTTGAGGCCAGTGGCAAGGCGGCCATGTTCGAGCGCCTGCGCGCCATCGATCCCGCGGCGGCTGAACGCGTCGATCCGGGCAACGCCGCGCGCGTCCTCAGGGCGTTGGAGCTCTTCGAACTGACCGGAGAGAGGCCGAGCGACCTGTGGAACCGCCACGCCTTCAGCACACCGCGTCACCGCGCCCGCGTCTTTGGCCTCAATCCACCGCGCGAGGCGCTCTACCGACGCGTCGACGAACGGGCGGCGCACATGTTCGCCGGGGGGATTCTCGACGAAGCGCGTCGGCTCGACCGCGACGGACTCTCGCAGGCGGCGGCGGTTCAACGCGCCATCGGCTACCCGCAGGCCATGGCCCATCTGAAGGGCGAAATCCCGCTCGACGAAGCCATCGCGCGGACAGCCCAGGCGACGCGGCGCTACGCCAAGCGGCAGTGGACGTGGTTTCGCGCCCAGAAAAACGTCGAATGGCTCGACGCCTGGGACCTCGACGGCGCGCGCGAAGAGATTTGGCGGCGCCTGACGCCTGAACCGGACGGCTCGCAGAGCCCCTGAGCGCCACTGCGGACGCGCCAGCGCGAACCCCACCCGAACCCACAGCAACACACCTCCCGCAAAGGAAACGACCATGGCCTCCCCCACCCAATTCGTCTCGATCGACACCACCGACATCGACGGCTGCCAGCACTCGCTCATCGCCATGGGCGACGGTCGCGAGATTGCCGATGTCTCACCGATGCGCGCGCTGCTCGCCTGTCGCGAGGCGGGGCAGGCCGTGGCGCTCGTCACCATCATCCACGCCTCAGGGTCGGCGCCGCGCGGCATGGGCGCCCAGATGGCCGTGCGCCAGGACGGGTCGATCGTCGGCACCGTGGGCGGCGGCAACCTGGAGCTCTTCGCCATCCGCCACGCCCTCGAATCGCTCAAGGACGGTCGCGCCCGCCACCTGCACTACGACTTCGCCGGCGGCGAGGATCAAAACGTCGACAAGGCCTGCGGCGGCACGAGCGACTTCCTCATCCAGCCCTTCCTCAGCGCGCCGCGTCTCGTTCTCTTCGGCGCCGGGCACATCGGCCGCGCGCTGGCGCCCATCGCTCAAAGCTGCGGCTTCCGCGTGACCGTGGTGGACGAGCGCGCCGACTTCCTCGACCCCAAGCTCTTCCCCGAGGGCGTCCACCTGCACCAGGGCGCCTTCCCGCGCGTCGTCGACGACATCGCCTTCGACGAGACGACCTACGCGGTGATCATGACCTACGGCCACGCGCACGACGAAGGGGTGCTCGACGCCTGCCTCGGTCGTCCCTGCCGCTATCTGGGACTCGTCGGGTCCAAGGCTAAGCTCGGCGAGCTGTGGGCCAACCTGGGCACGACCGAGGAGCGCAAGGCCGCGCTCGACAAAGTCCACGCGCCTATTGGTCTCGACGTGGGAGGTCGCGCGCCCGCCGAGATCGCCGTCTCGATCATGTCCGAGATTCTGGCCACGCGTTACGGACGGCCCACGCCCAACGCGCTCTCGCTCGGCCGCGCCAGGTAGTCGCGCGCGTCACGCCCCAAACAACCAGCGCGAATTTCAGAGCGCCTCGCCCCAGGCCTCGACGCCGACGGCCTGGAGCAGATGGGCCCGCGCCGCCGCCAGCGCGTAGTGGCTGCGCACGCGTTTCGACTCCGCCTCGGCCACGTCGAACTGCGCGTCTGTCAGCTCGATGATGCTGCCAACCCCCGCCGCGTAGCGTTCCTCCGCCGACCTCAAAAGCTCGTTGGCCGCCAGCAGCGCCTCTTGCATGGCCGTGAGCGCCGACTGGGCCGCGGCCACGTTCAGCGAGGCCTCCTCGATGGCCGTGTAGATCTGCTGCTCCTGCAGTTTGAGCCTGAGCTCCTCGACCGAGAGACTGGCGCGCGCCGCCTCCTCGACGCCCCGGTTGCCCAGCCCGTCGAAGAACTGCCAGCTGAGCCTGAGCCCGATGCTGGCGCTGACAAACGGTTCGGTGAAGCGCTGCCAGCTCCAGCCAAGCCCCGCGCCCGCGTAGAGCGCCGGCCAGAGATTCTTTTCGCTCGCCTCCAGCTGCAGGGCGCTCGCCTGAATGGTGGCGCGCTGGGCGGCGAACTCGGGGCGACGGTCGAGCGATTTGTCGAAGAGCTTGCGCGTCGACAGCGTCTCAAAGGCGAGCGGCGCGAACGACTCCTCGGCGACCTCGACCGACGGCGACAGCGGCTGCCCCATGGCGAACCCCAGCTCGGCCCGCGCGATGCGCTCGTTGCCCTCGGCCTGAATGAGCGACGCCTTGGCCGCCGCCACTTCCGACTTGAGCTTCACCAGATCGATCGTCGGCCGCGTGCCCGCCTCCACCAGCGCCTCGGTCTGCAAAAGGTGCCGCTCGTTGTTCTCCAGCGTCTTCCGGCCAACCTCGACGAGCGCCCGCGTCTCCAACACATCGAGAAACGCCAGCCGGACATTGAGGACGACCGCCTGCCGCGTGGCCAATTCACTCTGCTCTGTGGCGCGCGCCTTTGCCCGCGAGGCGTGCCAGCGTTTCCGCGTGCGCCCGAAGTCGAAGATCAGCTGGTCGGCGGAGAGCGCGGCGTTGAAGTTCTGGTTGAGCTCGTTGGCGCGGCCATAGGGCACGTCGAAGCTCAGATCGTAGGAGGCGTTGAGCCCCGCCTGCGGCAGCAGTCCGGAACGCGACGACAGCGCCTCGGCGCGCGCGGCTTTGCTCTGGCCCCCGGCGATCTTGGTCTCGATGTTGCTGACGAGCGCCGTCTCGATGGCCTTGGCCAGGGTGAGGACCTCAGCGGCGGACGTCTGGTCGCCGATTGGGGTGCCCGGCGAGGGAGCGCCCCGTTGCCTGCCAGAATTGAACAGGGGCGCGGCGTTGTCGGCGGGCAGGGCCTCGGCGGAGGACAGAAGCAGGGCGATGGAAAGTGCGGCGGGGATCATGAAGTCCTCTGATGCGTGATGGGGTCACAGGTGGCGCCGGCGACGCGCGCTCACTCGTAGCGAAGCGCCTGAATCGGGTCGAGCCGCGAGGCCTTGAGCGCGGGCCACAGCCCAAAGCCGATGCCGACCGCGGCGCTGAAACCGAGGGCGACGAGGATGATGTCGGGCTGCACCTTCATCGGCCAGCCAAACGCGCCGGTGAGCAGGGTGGCCACGCCAATGCCAGCGCCGATGCCGAGCGCGCCGCCGATGGTCGAGAGCACCGCCGCCTCGACGAGAAACTGCGTGAGGATGTCGAACGACTTGGCGCCGATGGCCATGCGCAGCCCAATCTCGCGCGTCCGCTCGGTCACGCTCACCAGCATGATGTTCATGATGCCGATGCCGCCGACCACCAGGCTGACGAGGGCGATACCGGCCAGAAGCGAGGTCATCGTCGCGGTGCTCTGCTGCATCGCCTCGGCCATGTCGGCCATGTTGCGCACGCGGAAGTCGTCCTCCTCGCCGTCCTTGATGCGGTGGCGCTCGCGCAAAAGCGCCTCGATCTCGGCCTGGGCCAGCGAAGTCGTCTCCTTGGAGGTGGCGCCGACGAAAATCATGCCGCGCACGAACTGCCCCAGCCCGCCCTGGATCTTGGCGCGAAAGGTGCGCTCCGGAATGTAGATGGCGTCGTCTTGGTCGTGCCCGCCGCCGCCCGTGCCGCGCTTCTTGAGCACGCCGACGATCTCGAAGGGGATGTTGGCGACGCGCATCTGGCTGCCCACCGGATCGGCGAGTGGTACAAAGAGGTTGTCGACCACGGTCTGGCCGACGATGGCGACCTTGGCGCCGCTTTTCAGCTCGCTCTGCTCAAAGGCGCGCCCGCCGACGATCTCCCAGTTGCGGATGGCGAAGAAGTCGTTGGTCGTGCCGGAGACGCCGGTGTTCCAGTTCTGCCCCTCGGCCATCACCTGCGCTGTCGAGCTGAGCACCGGCGCCGCGTAGAGCACCGAGGGCACTTCCTCTTTGATCGCCTCCAGGTCGCTCCAGGTGATCGACGGCTGCGAACCGGCCCCGCCGCGCATCCCGCCCGAGCGCGAGCTGCCCGAGCGCACCATCAGCATGTTGCTGCCCATCGACTCGAACGACTTCTCGACCTGCGACTGCGCCCCGGTGCCGATGGCGGTCATGGCGATGACGGCGCCGACGCCGATGATCACGCCCAGTGTGGTGAGGAAGGAGCGCAGCTTGTTCCGCGTGAGCGCGCGCAGGGCGATGACGAGGATCTGAAGTGGGTTCATGGCCGCGCCCCCTCGTCCTTTGAATCTGGCGCCGTCGACGCCGACGCGTCCGTCGAAGCCGTCAAAGCCGACGCGTCGTCCGCCTCATCCTGTGTCGCGGGCAGCGCCTTGAGCTCGTCGAGCGCGCGCCTGGGCGTGTGCCGCGTGTCGCCGCAGATCAGGCCGTCGCGCACCGTGATCACCCGCTCGGCGTAGTCGGCGATGTCCGGCTCGTGAGTGACGAGGACGACGGTCATGCCCGCCGTCACGAGCGACTGAAAGATGGCCATCACCTCGACGCTGGTGCGCGAGTCGAGGTTGCCGGTCGGCTCGTCGGCGAGGATCAGGCGCGGGTTGCCGACCAGGGCGCGCGCGATGGCCACGCGCTGCTGCTGACCGCCCGACAGCTGGCTGGGATGGTGCGCCACGCGGTCCCCGAGCCCGACGCGTTCGAGCGCTTCTCTGGCCCGGCGCCGCCGCTCCGAACGCCCCACCCCGGCGTAGATGAGCGGCAGCTCGACGTTCTCCAGGGCGCTGGTGCGCGAGAGCAGGTTGAAGTTCTGAAAGACGAATCCGATCACGCGGTTGCGGATGTCGGCCAAATCGTCGCGGCTCAGGCGCGCCACATCCACGCCGTCGAGCAGATAGCTGCCGCCCGTCGGCCGATCGAGGCAGCCGAGCAGGTTCATCAGCGTCGACTTGCCCGATCCGGAGGTGCCCATGATGGCCAGCGAGGTGCCCTGCTCGACGCACAGCGAGACGCCGCGCAGCGCGCGCACCTGGACCTCCCCCGCGTCGTAGGTCTTCCTCAGGTCTCTGATCTCGATGAGCGCCATGGCGCGGTTCCTCTCTTGTCGCGAGGCGGACGAGGCACGCCCCCAAGAACGGCGAACGGCGAGAACACCCTCGGGCCGCCCGGCCTTCCCTCGGGCGCGGCGTTCTCGGGCAAGGCGACACGCGGCGCGGCGACACTCACGCGCGATGCCCCACTGTCGACGCCGTTGCCCCGACTAACGCCCTGGTGGCGGTGGCGGCGGACCTCCCGGAAATCCACCCATGCGGCGCGGCGGCCCCATCCGAGACTTGGTCGCGCTTGTCCCCTGCCCCCCGGCGTAACTCGTGATGACGCGGTCGCCACTCTTGAGCGCGGGCGCCTTGAGTTCGGGCGTGGCGGGCGCGTTCGGCGGCGCGAACCCCGGCGGCGGCGCGGCGACGGTCACCGCCGTGTGCTTGCCATCGCTGATCGAGGCGTGAACCGGCACCGGACGCGGCTTCTCGTTCGCGTCGAGCAGCCAGACAAAGCTCATCTTGCGCCCCGGCGCGTTCGGCGGCCCAAACGGCGGCATCCCCCCCATCCCCTCAGGTGGCAGCCCAAACGGCGGCGGCCCGGCCATCTCCCCAAACGGCGGCGCCCCTGGCGGCGGTCCCGGCGGCGTCCTTCCGCGCGCCTTTTTGTCATCGCCCCGCAGCTTCCGCGCCTCGGCCAAAAATTCCTCCGAGGGCTTGAAGCGCAGCGCCGTGTTGGGAACGAGCAGCGCGCCCTTTTCCTCGGCGACCTTGAACCGCACCTGCGCCGTCATGCCCGGCAGCAGCCTGAGGTCCGGATTCTCGACCGAGACGACGGCGTTGTAGGTGACGACGTTCTGCTCGGTGGTCGGCGAGTAGCGCACCTCCTTCACCTCGCCGCGAAAGACCGCGTTCGGATAGGCGTCCACGTCGAACTCGACGGCCATGCCCCTGCGCGATCACCCCCACGTCCGACTCGGCCACGCTGGTGTGGATCTCCATCTTCCGCAGGTCCTCGGCGATGGTGAACAGCGTCGGCGCCTGCATCGAGGCGGCCACCGTCTGCCCCACGTCCACGTCGCGCGAGATGACCACGCCATCTATCGGCGAGTAGATCTTCGTGTAGGCGAGGTTGGTCAGCTTGAGGTTGAGGTTGGCGCGTGCCTGGGCGAGCTGCGCCTCGTTCGCCGCCAGTTGCGCCTCGGCGAGCCTGAGCTGCGAGAGCGCCTCGTCTGCCTCCGACTGCGCGACGAGCTTTTTTTGCGCCAGCAAGAGCGCCCGCTCATGCGCCAGCCGCGCGTTCTCCAGCTGCGCCTTCGTGCCCTGGATGTTGGCCTCCGCCGTGGCCACCGAAGCGCGCGCCGAAGCCACCTCCGACTCGAAGAGCAAAGGATCGATGCGCGCCACGAGCTCGCCCTTTTTCACCGGCGAATTGAAATCGGCGAACAGCTCGGTGATGCGCCCGGAAATCTGGCTGCCCACTTCGACCGTGACGCGCGGCGAGAGCGTGCCAGTGGCCGTCACCCACGAGGCGACATCCCCCACCGTGACCGCCGCCGTGGTGAACGACATTTTGACCGGCTCGGGCGCCAGAAACGCCCGGTAGAGGCCGACCCCGCCGCCGCCCAGCGCGAGGAGCACAACCGCCCACATCCAACGTCCTCTTCTCTGTCCAGCCACGTCTGACTCCTTCTTCTGTCGCCAACGCCCCCGCTTCCCCAACCGCACTCGATGGCCGCGCCCCCAAATCGCGGCGCCTCCTCGGCCAAAGCGCGCCATTCAACAAGGGCAATTGCGCGAAACATTCATTTCCCGGCGCCCATCCGCCATTTCGCGTGAATTCATTTCTTTAAACGCCGCCTATTCATTCCCATTCAACACAAACACCCCAATCCCCAACGCGCGCCGTTCATTCTTTGCGCTTGACTCTGCAACCCGTCCTCAATCAAGGAGCGCGCGCCAACCCGACAGGGCCCAACGCATTAAAGGGCCGCGTCATTGGCGCCTCGCTCTCGGCGAGTGACTCACAGAGGCCCGCGCGAAGAGCTGGACAGGGAGAAATCGCGGCGGCGCCGCGGGAGGCGGCGTGGACAGTCTCTCGACACTCCAAAAACAGGGATTTTCGGGCGACTGAACAATCATTCCCATCAAAGAGTTCGTCTTTCTTTTATTGGGACGCTTTACCCGCGATATTTAATGTTTAATATCGCGACCATTTCCCGCGAATGCCGCCCAAACACATGGCGACTTTAAAACACGATGGCGCCGACGCCGACGCCACGTGGGAGAATGTTTCAATCGCCCGGGATGTTCCTCTTCAATTCATCCTCCGCTTTCTTTGCAAAAGTCGCCTTTTGCGAAATCCGCAAAATCAAGGGGCCATCCATGAAACATCGCCATCCCCGCTTCCTCAAAGCCTGTCTGGCCACCTCCGGGCTCTCGCTCTTGCTCTCGGCCCAGTCGTTCGCCGCACCGCCTCCGCACCGCGAACCACCGCCCCCGCAGCCAAAAATCCACAAGGCACCACCTCCACCCCCAAAGGCTCACAAAGCACCACCCCCGCCTCCACGCAAAGCACCGCCACCGCCGCGCGTTGTCGTCGAGCCCCCTCCTCCGCCACCGCCACCGCCCGCGACACACAAACCACCACCTCCACCTCCAAAGACTCACAAGGCGCCCCCACCACCTCCGAGACACGCCGCGCCACCGCCGCCTCAAAAGGCCCACAAGGCTCTACCGCCGCATCATCACTGAGAATGGCGCGAAACTCGCATTGAGGCCCTCGAAGATCGCCTGAAGCCCAAATTTTTCAGGCGATTCTTCTTTGCCGGAAGCTCCCAAAGCGCGCCCAGCGCCTCGCTTCTCCTCAAGTCGCCCCAAAACATCAAAGCGAGTCTGACATCCCCGTCGCTTGAGCCGTTACGCGACACGAACCTCTGAAGAGCCGCGCGCACGCCCACCGGGACGCGCACCGTCACAGCGCCGCAGGTTGGCGCACATATCGCCCTCATCCGAGGGTCCCCCATCCACTCACAGGGAGAAACACATGAAGAAAGATCCCCCGTCCCTCTGGCGTCTGTGCCTGGCCGTCGTGGGCTTCTCGTTGATCGCCACCCCGGTCCTGGCCGCGCCGCCGCCCAAGCGTAAAGAGCCGCCCCCACCTCCGAGACGCGCCGCGCCACCGCCACCTCCGCGCAAAGCACCTCCTCCGCCGCCTCGTCGCGTCGCGCCACCGCCTCCTCCGCGCAAGGCTCCGCCGCCACGCGTTGTCGTTGCGCCGCCTCCGCCGCCTCCTCCGCCACGCGTTGTCGTTGCGCCGCCTCCGCCTCCGCCGCCTCCTCCGCCGCGTGTTGTCGTCGCGCCGCCTCCGCCTCCGCCGCCTCCTCCGCCACGCGTTGTCGTCGCGCCGCCGCCACCTCCGCCC
>JAFVYB010000031.1 GCA_017500825.1 Myxococcaceae bacterium
CCTCCCTCCCTCCATCACCTCCCGCCCCGTTAAAATACACGTCCGGCAAATTAAAATCAGCGAATTATTCGGGGGAGCCCGTTTGGGGGGTGTTTTGGGAGGAATTTCGTGGAGAATTGAACAAATTGCCGGGCATTCAAGCGCGAAAATCAACAATTGCCCCGCGCTGAAGCGGTTTGAGGTTGGCGCGTGCTCAAGCGCATTGTTTTGCGCCGCGGCTGAGTGGAAGCGCGTTTTTTGAATGCGCGTGCTCAAACGCAGAAAACAAAAAAAGCGCACAGCAGGAAACAAACTGCCGTGCGCGAAGCACAAAAAACAAAGGTGGGCGCCGGGGCGCAAATAAAAACAATTCGGAAGCGCGTCTTTGAAGAATTAGCGCTCAACAATCATCGCGATGCCTTCGCCGCCGCCGATGCAGAGCGATGCCAGGCCGCGTTGGGCGTCTGTTTCCCGCATTGCGTGAATCAGTGTGACGAGGATGCGTGCGCCTGAGGCGCCGATGGGGTGGCCGAGGACCGATGCGCCGCCTTTGACGTTGACCTTGTCGCGGTCGAGGTCGAGCGCCTGGATGGCGGCCATGGTGACGACGCAGAAGGCTTCGTTGATCTCGAAGAGGTCGATGTCACCGGCGGTGAGGTGGGCGCGGTCGAGGGCTTTTTGGGAGGCGCCGATGGGGGCGAGGGTGAAGTCGATGGGGGCCTGGGCGTGGACCGCGTGGCTGGTGACGCTGGCGAGGATGGCGCGGCCTTCGGTTTCGGCGCGTGCGCGGCTCATGAGGACGAGGGCGGCAGCGCCGTCGCTGATGGAGCTGGCGTTGCCGGCGGTGATGGTGCCGTCTTTTTGGAAGGCGGGGCGCAGGCTGGCGAGTTTGTCGGGGCGGGCGGAGAGCGGGCCTTCGTCGTCGCGCACGAGGCGGGGAGGGCCTTTGCGCTCTGGCACCTCGACCGGGACGATTTCGGCGGTGAAGCGGCCTTCGCGCTGGGCCGCCTGGGCGCGTTCGGTCGTCTCGCGGGCAAAGGCGTCCTGGGCCTGACGCGTGAATCCCCGCTCGGAAGCGCACTTTTCGGCGCACAGGCCCATGTGCTGGTCGCTGTAGGCGTCCCACAGGCCGTCGTGGATCATGGCGTCGACAAGGGAGACATGGCCCATGCGGGCGCCGCGGCGGGTGCTCTTGTCGAGGTAGGGCGCGTTGGACATCGACTCCATGCCGCCGGCCACGGCCGCGTCGATCTCTCCCAGCTGGATGGCGCGTGCGGCTGTGATGACGGCTTCCATGCCTGAGCCGCAGACTTTGTTGAGGGTGACGGCGGGGGTGGATTCGTGGAGGCCCGCGCCGAGGGCGGCCTGGCGCGCCGGGTTTTGGCCGAGTCCGGATTGGAGCACGCAGCCCATGGCGGCCAGCTCGATGGCGTCGGCTGACATTTGGGCGCGTTCGATGGCGGCGCGGATGGCGGCGCTGCCGAGTTGGGTGGCCGAGAGGGGGCTGAGGGCGCCCTGGAAGCTGCCGAGGGGGGTGCGGACGGCGCTGACGATGACAGCGTCGCGGGGGGAGGTCATGGCGGTCTCCGTTGGTTGGGGGATGAGAGGGGAGAGGGGGCGGTTTGGCGAGAGAAGTCACTCGACGATGGAGGCTGAGAAGGGGCGCGGGGCGTAGCGCTCTTCGAGGAAGCGGCGCGTTTGGGCGTCGCGGGCCATGGCGCGCGGGTCGTCGGGGAGGGAGGCGGCGTGGAGGAGGGAGAAGGCGATGGCGGCGGCGAGGGCGGTGCCGAGGGATTTGAGGCGCGCGCGCGGTTGGGCGGGCAGGAGGGCGCGGACGGTGAGGATGAGCGCGAGCGCGATGGCGATGAGGCCGGGCAGGGCGGCGAAGGGGTTGGGGACGCCGAGGAGCGAGAGGGGGGAGTGCGGCAGATAGCCGTCGAGGGCGAGGGGCCAGGCGACCTGGTGGAGGGCGTTCGTCAGCGAGTCGGGGATGTAGTTGAGCAGCGTCATGGCGCCCGTCGAGGCGATGGAGAGCGCGGCGAGGCCGGCGAAGGCGCCTGTCAGCCAGGGGTTGTGGCGGCAGGTGAACAGGGCGAGGCCGATGGGCAACAGGAGGAAGGGGACGAGTGGCGTGAGGTGGCGCGGTCCGGTGGTCCAGCCCCAGGAGTCGTAGGAGAAACTGCTCGTGAAGTAGGCGTAGGCGAGGGTGAGCGC
The DNA here is from genome assembly GCA_017500825.1 of Myxococcaceae bacterium. Taxonomy (GTDB): domain Bacteria; phylum Myxococcota; class Myxococcia; order Myxococcales; family UBA5297; genus UBA1203. The sequence goes on from JAFVYB010000031.1 coordinate 2,194, forward strand.
GAGGCCGAGGATGAGGTCGGCGCGGAGGGGGGCGCGGGCGCGGCGGCGCGAGAGTCCAAGGGCGAGGCCAACGGGGGCGAGGAGGAGGATGGGGGAGAGGGTGAACAGGCCGCGCAGTGGCGAGAAGAAGGAGAGGATGAAGGCGCGCGCGTCGGGCAGGCGGATGCCGAGGAAGCCGCCCACGTGCCAGCCCTGGTAGGCGGCGTCGTTGAGGAAGAGGTAGCCGGTGGTCAGCGGGTGGCCAAAGGCGTGGGCGTGGTAGAGCGCGAGGAGGAGGGCGCTCGGCAGGACGCCGCAGATGCCGGCGAGGGCGGCGCGGATTTTGCCGGGGAGGCCACCGGGCGCGGTGCACAGGCCGTAGAGGGCGAGCGGCACGAGGGCGAGGGCGCCTGTGTATTCGGAGGCCACGGTGAGTCCGGCGAAGAGTCCGGCGGCGAGGTAGGCGAGGGTGGGGCGCGTGGCGCGTCGGGCGTGTTCGAGGGCGAGGAAGGTGGCCAGGGCGAGGACGCCGGTCAGGCCGTGGCTCATGAAGAGCGCGGCGTAGCTGAAGGCCAGGGTGCCCAGGGCAAAGGTGGCGGTGAGGGCGTCGGCGACGCGGTCGGCGGCCGCGGTGTCGGGCGCGATGTCGCTGGAGGCGCTGTCACTGGCGTCGGCGCTGGCGAGTTCGCGCAGGCGGCGGCGCAGGAAGCGGCGCAGTGGGATGAGGACGAGGATGGTCGGCAGGACCGTGCAGAAGAGGCGCGCGAAGAAGACGAGGAGCGTCTCAGGGACCGGATCGCTGGCGAGGCGCAGGGCGGCGTAGACCGGGACTGCGGCGAAGGAGAGCAGGGGCGATTTGGAGGGGAAGTAGCGGCGCTCGCCGAAGCGCTTGTCGTGACGGACAGCGGGGCAGGGGCGGCGTTCGGCGATGTGGCCGCGTTCGTCGCGTCGGATGGCGACGCAGGAGAGGTCGCCCACCCAGCCATGGCGTTTGAGCGCGGGGCTGATCTCGATGGCGCCGTCTTCGACGAGGGCCTGGGTCTGGCGCAGGCGACACAGCTCGTTGGGGCTCCTGACCGCGGGCAGGTAGGGGAAGAGGCTGATCAGGGCCAGCGCGGGCAGGAGGATGGGCCAGGCGGCGAGGATAAAGGCGCGGCGGCGCGGCGACGGCGCGGGGGGCGTCGGCGTTGGGGGTGTCGAATCGGCTACTGGACTGGGCGTGGGCATGGGGCGCGAGATGGCCGAAGTGGCGCTCGTGGGAAAGGGCGCGTTCGTCTGGGCACAAAAAAAGCGCGGCGCCGGAGAGCGTCCGACACCGCGCCATGAAGCGGGAGAGCGGGAAGGGATCAGAGGGAGGCGACGCCGCTGTCGATCGCCTTCTTGATCTCCTCAATGGCCGCGGCGGGCTCACCGCCTTCGACCACGTGATCGCCCACAGAGACGCACAGGCCCGCAGGCTTGCGCGAGGCCACGGCGGCGTCGAGGTCAACGCGATCGGCCAGGTTCATCGCCTTGATGTGGGCGGCGATCTGGTCGACGAGCTTGGCGCCAGCGCAGTCACCATCGTCGCAGACGGTCACGGTCACGGGCAGGCGCTTGTCGGCGGTGCCGCGCATCACCGGGACCTTGGCCTCAAAGATCTGGCCGCGGTTCTGGTAGTGCGTGTGCAAAAGCTCGTGCGCCTCGTGCGAGCCGGGGTGGCCGCCCAGGTGCTCCTCGTAGCAGCGCGTCACCAGGTAGTTGTCCTGCGACTTCTGGACCTGGTGCGCCTTGTCGGCCGTGTAGAGCCCCTGCTGGCGCTTCTTGCGGATGGCGTTGGTGGCGCCGATGGGTTGCCCCGCGCCCGAGATGCAGCCGCCGGGACAGGCCATCACCTCGACGAAGTGGTAGTTGGCGCGACCGGCGCGGATGTCTTCGAGGAGCTCCTTGGCCTGGGCCAGCCCGTGGACGACGGCGACCTTGATGTCCATGCCGCCGAGGTGAACCGTCGCCTCTTTGCGGGCGCTCATGCCGCGCACCGCGACGAAGTCGACGTTTTCCAGCGTCTTGTTTTCCAGCTTCTCGGCCGCGTAGCGCAGCGCCGCCTCCATGACGCCGCCCGAAGCGCCGAAGATGACGCCGGCACCGGTGGCAAAGCCCATCGGCATGTCGAAGGCGGAAGGCGCCAGTTCGCTGAGGTGGATGCCCAGCGAGTTGATCATGCGGCCCACCTCGTCGGTGGTGATGACGATGTCGACCTCGGGCTGTCCGTCGACTTTGAACTTGTCGAGCTGCGCCTCGTACTTCTTGGCCGTGCAGGGCATGATCGAGACGACGACGAGGTCCTCACGCTTCACGCCGAGCTGCTCGGGCAGGACCTTCTTGGCGACGGCGCCGAACATGGCCTGCGGCGAGCGGCAGCTGGAGAGGTTGGCCAGCATGTCCGGGTAGTAGAGCTCCATGTAGCGGACCCAGGCCGGGCAGCAGCTGGTGAAGAGGGGCAGGGTGCCGCCGTTCGAGACGCGGCCCAAAAACTCGGTCGCCTCCTCGAAGATGGTCATGTCCGCGGTGAAGCTCGTGTCGTAGACGTATTTGAAGCCCATCAGCTTGAGGGCCGTGACCAGCTTGCCGGCCACGTTCTCGCCGGGCTGCGCGCCGAAGTGCTCGCCGAGGGCCACGCGCACGGCCGGGGCCACCTGGACGACGACGGTCTTCGACTTGTCGTAGAGCGCCTCCCAGACGCGCGGCGAGTCCTGCTTGGCGGTGAGGGCGCCGGTGGGGCAGACGGCCGCGCACTGGCCGCAGTTGACGCACTCGGTGCCCGCGATGGGCGCGTCAAAGGCGGTGGTGATCTTGGCGTTCGAGCCGCGGTTGGTGAAGTAGATGGCGCCCACGCCCTGGATTTCGGAGCAGACGCGCACGCAGTCGCCGCACTTGATGCACTTGTTCGGATCGCGCTGCAGCGAAGGCGACGAGAGGTCGAGCGGCTCCATCTCCTCGGGCTGGAGCTTCTTGTAGCGGACCTCCGCGACGCCGAGGCGGCGGGCGATGTTCTGCAGGGCGCGGCTGGAGCTGCGGACGCACGTCGGGCACTCGGTGTTGTGGTTGGCGAGCAGCAGTTCGACGCTGATCTTGCGCATCTCGCGCAGCTCTTTGGTCTCGGTCTGGATGACCATGCCGGGCGCGGGCGCCGTCGAGCAGGCGGCCATCACCATGGTGCGGCCATTCTGGGTCACTTCCACCAGGCAGAGGCGGCAGGCGCCGTAGATGCTCAGCTCGGAGTGGTAGCAGAAGGTCGGCAGGTCGATGCCAGCCTGGCGAATGACCTCCAGGAGGTTGCGCTCGTCGGTGAATTCGATCTCCCGTCCGTTGACGGTCAGTTTTCTTGAATCAGCCATTTCGTTGTTCTCCTCACTGAAGGATTCAGATTCCGACGACGGCACCGAACTTGCAGGCCGTCTTGCAGGCGCCGCACTTGATGCACTTCGCCTGGTCGATCACGTGGGGCTCCTTGACCTTGCCCGCGATGGCGCTGACCGGGCACTTGCGCGCGCACATGGTGCAGCCCTTGCACTTGTCGGCGACGATTTCCGGCTTGGCGAGCGCCTTGCACTCACCGGTGGGGCAGTGCTTGTGGAAGACGTGCGCGTCGTATTCCTCGCGGAAGTAGCGCAGCGTTGAGAGCACCGGGTTGGGCGCGGTCTTGCCGAGGGCGCACAGCGAACCGAGCTGAACCGCCTTGGCCGTCTGTTCGAGCAGCTCCAGCGTCTCGGCCGTGGCGCGTCCCTCGATGATGTCGTCGAGCAGCGAGAGCATTTGCTTGGTGCCCTCGCGGCAGGGGACGCACTTGCCGCACGACTCGTTCTGGGTGAACCGCATGAAGAAGCGGGCGATGCGCACCATGCAGGTCTGCTGGTTCATCACCACCAGGCCGCCCGAGCCGACGATGGCGCCGGCGCTGGCCAGCGAGTCGAAGTCGAGGGGCCAGTCGAGCATCTCGGGCGTCAGGCAACCGCCGGAGGGACCGCCGATCTGGACCGACTTGAAGTCCTGTCCGGTGACCTTGCCCGCGTTGTCGGTCACGCCGCCGCCGATTTTGTAGACGATGTCGCGCAGCGTGGCGCCGAAGGGGACCTCGATGAGGCCGGTGTTGGCCACGTGGCCGGTGAGGGCGAAGGTCTTGGTGCCCGGCGATTTTTCAGTTCCCACCTCGCGATACTTCGCCGCACCTTCGCGCATGATGTAGGGCACGCTGGCGAGCGTCTCGACGTTATTGATGACGGTTGGCTTGCCATAGAGGCCCTTCTGAGCGGGGAAGGGGGGTTTGGGCATGGGCATGCCGCGCTTGCCTTCGACCGAGGCCAGAAGCGCTGTCTCCTCGCCGCAGACAAAGGCGCCGGCGCCTTCCATGATGCGGACGCGGAAGCTGAAGTCGGAGCCGAAGAGGTTGTCGCCCAACAGGCCGTATTTTTCGGCGTCCTCGACGGCGCGGACCATGCGCTGAACCGCCAAGGGATACTCGGCGCGGACGTAGACGACGCCCTCGTCGGCGCCAATGGCGCGCGCGGCGATCATCATGCCCTCGATGACCGAGTGCGGGTTGCCCTCCATGACCGAGCGGTCCATGAACGCGCCCGGGTCACCCTCGTCACCGTTGCAGACGACGTATTTTTTGTCGCTCTTCGAGGCGAGGGTGAACTTCCACTTGAGGCCGGTGGGAAAACCAGCGCCGCCGCGCCCGCGCAGCCCGGAGTCGATGAAGAGCTGGCAGATCTCCTCGGGCTTCATCTCCAGGACGGCCTTGCGCGCGCCGAAGTAGCCCTTGCGGGCGATGTATTCGGCGATGTTCTCCGGCTCGATGGTGCAGTCCTTGAGAACGACGCGCTGCTGCAGGTTGTAGAAGGGCACTTCGCTCTCGTGCGGGCAGTGCTTTTGAGTGGCCGGGTCGACGTAGACGAGGCGGTCGATGATCTCGCCCGTGGCCAGGGTCTTGGCGACGATCTCCGACACGTCCTCCAGCTTGACGTGGCAGTAGAAGAGGCCCTCGGGCTCGATTCTAAGGAGCGGCCCCATCTGGCAAAAGCCCTGGCAGCCGCTCTTGGAGACGTAGGTCCCCTCGAAGGGCGCGTGTTCCAAATCGCCGTGCTTCAGCTCGATCTCGACATCGAGGCCGGCCTTTTTGATCTCGGCGACGAGGGCGTCGCGCACCTGCATGGAGCCGTTGGCGATGCAGCCGGTGCCGCCGCAGAGGATGATGCGGCGCTTGAGCTTGGAGACCGCCTTCTGGTGAGAGGCGGCGATGTCTTCCAGGCGCAGGTTTTTCAGGTTTGTCTGTTCGGCGTTCATGGCGCTCACTTTCCTTGTTCGGCCTTGGCGGCGTTTTCCTTGGCGATGATGTCGTCGATGATGGCCTCGACTGTGGCGGGCGTTGACTGGCCATGGACCTCGTCGTCGATGACCACGACTGGCGCCAGGCCGCAGGTGCCCAGGCAGCTGACCAGCTCCACGGTGAACATCAGATCGTCCGTCGTGCGCTTGTCGTCGGTGAGTCCGAGCTTCTTGGAGAGCATCTCCAGCGTGGCGTGGGACTTTTTGACGTGGCAGGCCGTGCCGTCGCAGATGCGCAGGATGTGCCGTCCCTTGGGGCTGAGCGAGAAGTGCGCGTAGAAGGTCGCCACTCCGTAGACGCGCGAGGCGGGGACCTTGAGGGCACTCGCGACGTAATTAATGACGTCCTTCGAGAGGTATTTTTGGACGTCCTGGATCTCCTGGAGGATGGGGATCATCCGGGAGGGGTCGTGGTTGTTCTTCGCCAGGATTGCCTCGACCGCGGCGAACTGCGCGGCGAGCGCCTGGGACTTGTCGATCGACTCTTCCATGCGTTGACTCCTTGATTTTGGGATCGGAGGGCGCGCCTGCCGTTCATGTGTGAAGAGGTAGGTTTGCCCGAAGCGACTGAACATCGGAGCAGGTGTGTGGCGCGGGACGGCGTTTTGATCGCGTGCGCCGCGTGTCGCGTCTTGGGGAAGCCTCGCCAGTGGCCCATCAGAGGGCTCGCCACGCTTTCCGCTTACCTGTCAGGCGCCCAGCCTGGGTGGGGGGCCGGGCGCGCGGCGCCTCTAGGTCTCTGTCCGTCGGAATTCCAGACAATTTTCGAACAGCGGACAGCTGGCGCCGCATTTCGCGAACCGCCGTCGGCCCATAGAGGGAAGATGCGATTTGTTAGCTCAGACTAAAAAATAGCTTGACACTCAGGGTGAGGCGTGTTTTTAGACGACACTAACAGCTGAGTGGTCGCTCGCGGCGATGCCCGGCGTTTTCGCTTTCACCCGCAAAGGAACGGACATGACGACACTCGCCAATCTCTCCGTGGGCCAGTCGGCCCGCATCACAGGCATCCAGGCCGCGCCGGGCATTCGGCAGCGGATCCTCGACATGGGGCTCATTCCCGACATCCGCGTCACGCTGGAGCGCGTCGGTCCGACGGGGCGTCCCATCTGGATCGCCTGTCATGGCTCGCAGATCGCCCTCAGGCTCGACGAGGCGACCGGCATTCTTGTCGACGACGTGAAGGTCGCTGGCGACAACTCCTGAAAATCAAAGAACGGTTGGAACGAAGATGAACGCTGAAGCGGAAGTGAAGAAGGAAGCGCCTGTGGAGGTCGCGGTCGAAGGGAGTGCCCAGGCGGGCGCATCCCGCGATGGCCTGAGGATCGCGCTGGCGGGCAACCCCAACTGCGGCAAGACCACGATCTTCAACGCCTTGACGGGCGCGCATCAGAAGGTCGGCAACTACCCGGGCGTCACGGTGGAGCGGCGCGACGGCAGGTTCGAGCTGGGCGATGGGCGCGGCGTGGCGCTGGTCGATCTGCCGGGCACCTACAGCCTGACCTCGCTCTCGCCAGAGGAGCGCGTGGCCCAGGACGAGCTCTTGTCGGGCGAAAACGACGTGATCGTGGTGGTCGCCGACTCGACGAACCTGAACCGCAACCTCGTCCTGCTGGCGCAGATCATGCAGATGGGCGCCAACCTCGTCCTCTGCCTCAACATGGCCGACGAGGCGCGCGCTTCAGGGCAGGTGCTCGACCTGGCGCAGATGGAAAAACTGCTGGGCTGTCCCGTTGTCGAGACGGTCGGTCACAAGCGCCAGGGCATCGACGCGCTCAAGGCCGCCATCGACCGCGCGCTCGCCTCGCCGCGTGCCTCGCGTCGGCTGGTCCTGGGCGAACGCCTTGACAACGCCATCGGCCAGATTCGCGCGCTCATCCCCGCCGACTTTGGCCGCCCGGAGATTGCCGATTGGGTGGCGACCAAACTCCTCATGGGCGACGCCGAGACCACCTCGCGCTTCCTCGCGCACAAGGGATCCGCCAGCGCCGCGAGCGAAATCGCCGCTGTGCGCGCGCGCATCGAGTCCGAGACCGGGCATGACGCGCCGCTGCTCGTGACCGAGGGCTACTTCGCCTTTGTCGATGGCCTGTTGCGCGAAGTGATGACCCAGCGTTCCCGCGCCGACGCCCGCGCGCTGACCGAAAAGATCGACGCCGTCCTCGCCCATCGCGTCCTCGGCCTGCCGATCTTCGCTGCCGCCATGTACGCGATCTTCTGGATCACCTTCACGATCGGCGATCCGTTCATGGGCTGGATCGAGGAGGGCTTTGGCTGGCTCGGCGGGTGGGTCGGCGGTCTGTGGCCCGAAGGCAGCGACTCGCTTCTGCGATCGCTCCTCGTCGACGGCGTCATCGGCGGCGTGGGCGGCGTCGTCGTCTTCCTGCCCAACATCCTCCTGCTCTTCGCCTGCCTCGCCGTCCTCGAAGACACCGGCTACATGGCGCGCGCGGCCTTCCTCGTCGACCAGCTGATGCATCGCTTCGGTCTGCACGGAAAGAGCTTCATCCCGATGATGACCGGCTTTGGCTGCACCGTGCCCGGCATCATGGCCACCCGCACGATGGAGAACGAGCGCGACCGCCTCGCCACGATGTTCGTCCTGCCGCTCGTCTCCTGTGGCGCGCGCATGCCCATCTGGCTGCTGCTCATCCCCGCGTTCTTCCCCCAGACCTGGCGCGCCCCGATGCTCTTTGGCGTCTACGCGGTGGGCATCGTGCTGGCCCTTTTGGTGGCGCTCCTGTTGCGCAAGACCGTCCTCAGAGGAGACGACGCGCCCTTTGTCATGGAGCTGCCGCCCTACCGCCTGCCGACCCTGCGCGGCGCGCTGACCAAGGTGGCCGAGCGCGGCTGGCTCTATCTGAAGAAGGCCGGCACCATCATCCTCGCCGTCTCGATCGTCCTCTGGGCCATGACGACCTTCCCCAAGGCCGGAAGCTACGAGGTCGACAAGCTCGCCGCCGCTGGTCACGTCGAGATCGTCGCCGATCCCGAACCCTCCGAGGGCGAAGGCGAAGAGGCGAAGGAAGGTGGGGACGCCAAAGAGGACAAGGGCGCCGCCGAACCTGCCGGTCCCTCGCTCGCCGAGCGCCTGGCCATGGCCCAGAAGGGCGAGAAGGTCACGCTGCTGCAATCCGAGGCCGACGCGCGCAACGCCGAAGAGGACCTCAACGCCTCCTTGGCCGGCAAAATTGGCCACGCCCTGGAGCCCGTCTTCAAGCCGCTCGGCTTTGACTGGAAGATGGTCACCGCCATGCTCGGCGCCTTCGCCGCCAAGGAAGTCTTCGTGGCGCAGATGGGCATCATCTACTCGCTGGGCGAGGTCGACGAATCCTCCGAGAGCCTGCAGGCCACCCTGCGCAGCGACTACTCGCCGCTCGTCGGCGTCAGCCTGATGCTCTTCCTGCTGATCAGCGCCCCGTGCATGGCCACCATCGCCGTGACGAAGCGCGAGTCGAACTCCTGGAAGTGGGCCCTGGGCCAGCTCGGCGGTCTGACGGCGCTCGCCTACATCGTCTCGCTCGTCGTCTTCCAGGTCGGCCGGCTCCTCGGCTTCTGACGAACAACGGGTGAACGCGCCCGAGTGTCCTGCCCCGAAATCGAGAGCGTTCGGGGTGGGGCACGCCTTCGCGGCGGAATTGGTCGCCGCGGTTTGTCAAAAATCATCGCGAATGAGGCGCGCTCAAAGACAAAAACCATTCGCGAAGTTTTGGAGGGTCGATTCGGAAATGGTTTGGAGATTTTGTCGAAAATAATTCTCGGCGAAATGTCTTCCAGTTCAGAATGAAATCCGAATTGACCGTCAATTAAGTCCATCAGGCGTTCGATAAATTAAATCGCGCGGGTTTGATGTCGCAAATCGCGCGGTTTGTGGATGGCGCTGAATGGATGTTTGGGCCTGCCGGTGAATTGTCTCGGCGCGCTCAAAAAGAATTGGATTTTTAATGGGGATATTATCCCCGCAACCCAATGCAGGAGCAATTCAATGATTGAGACAGCAATTGTCATCGCGATTGTCGCCGCGGCGGCGGTCTTTGCCGGTGTCAACCTCTTTTCCAAAATCCGCTCGATCAACAGCGCGCCCAAATCGGGCGGCTGCGGTGGCTGCGGCGGCTGTGGCGGCAAGTGCCCGGGGCGTGACGAGAAGCGCGAGAAGGCCGAGGGCCAAAAGGGCGGCTCGATGCGCCTAGTCGCCACTTCGGCGGCCTGCGCCATGGCCCTTCTCCTTGGCGTTCCGGCGGCTCAGGCGGCGGACACGGTCGAGGGCTACGCGGCGGGCGAGGTCTCGTTCGAGGCCCACTTCGCGATGGAGGGCTTTCGCGACGGTCGCAGGTCGATGGGCATCGGCCAGGAGGGGCTGATCGGCGTCGGCATCCACAAATATCTCTCGGGCGCGGTCGGCTTTTCGTTCGGCGCCAACGGCTACCTCGCGGACGTGGAGTCGGCCTTCAACCTCAGCCTCACCTCGACCGTCCTCGACACCGAGCACTTCGACCTCGACCTGATGCTCGCCTTTGACGGCACCATCGCCCCGGGACTGGAGCTCAACTTCGACATCGCCAGCTTTGGCGTCTACGTGCGCGCCGAACTGCCCATCGCCGGCATCCACCGCATCCCGGCCGGGCACGACGACGATCCTTACGAGGCGACCGTCGGCCTCGGCCTGACCCCGGGCGTCTACTGGACGATCACCGAGGGCCATCAGCTGCTCCTCGAAGCCTCGATGGAGTTCTTCTGGAGCGACGCCGAGGACGCCAGCGGCCGCCTCGACATCTGGAGCCTCGCGCTCGGCTACAACGTCATGCTGCTCGACAACCTGGAGCTCGTGACCGAGGTCAAGACCTACCAGCCGACCGACGAGGACGTGGAATTCGGCATTGGCGTCGGCATCATCGCCAGCCTGCCGTGACGATCTTGTCCCGCGTGGCGTGTTCACCGCGAGCCGTTGCCTCCCTCGCGGTGGGCGCGTCCGGCCCAATGGGGGTGCCAGGGACGGGGTGGAACGGGGCAACAAGAGAAGAGGGCGCTGTGGGGCGTCCTCTTTTTTTATTTGGGGCGCGGCGTGGCGGGCGCGGGGATCTCGCCGTCGGGATGGGGCGTGGTCGCGATCACGCGGGCGCCAAGGCGGGAGCGGTCCGAGAGCAGGATGTCGATGTCGTCGCCTGTCTTCGCGTCGCGGGCCTGTCGCAGCAGACGCCCATCCGCGCCGTAGGCCAGGGCGTAGCCGCGGGCGAGGACGGCAAAGGGCGAGAGCGCGTCGAGTCGGGCGACTTGGCGGTGCAGGGCCGAGGTCGCCGCTGTGAGGCGTTGGCGCATGGCCTGTGTGAGCCGCGCGTCGAGGGCATTGAGCCGGGCGCGTTCGTCGTTCAGGCGGGAGAGGGGCGAGGCCAGCCTGAGTCGGGTCCAGCGCTCGGCAAACTGGGCGCGTCGGGCATGGGTTTGCGTCGACATCAGCCGTGTGAGCGCTTCGCGCGAGGCGTTCAGGCGCGTCCGGGAGCGGGCGAGGCGCGCGCGGGGGTGCTCGCGGTCGAGGCGTTCGGCGAGGCCGTTCAGGCGGCGGCGGTTCGCTTCTCGTCGGTTGGCCCAGGCTCTGTTCAGGCGGTCGAGGCGTTCGGAGAGATCGAGCCTGTGGCGGGCAAGGGCGTGGCGCGGGTCGCCGAGTCGCTGCGCGCGGGCGTTGAGCCGGCTTCTGGCGCCGAGGATGGCGCCGCGCGCGTTGGAGTGGAGCCGTTGCGATTGCCGCTTGAGGTCGCGCCTGAGGTCTGCCTCCACCGGCGCCAGAGTTTTGGCCGCGTCGGTCGGCGTGGCGCAGCGCAGGTCGGCGACAAAGTCGGCGATGGTGAAGTCGATCTCGTGACCCACGGCGGAGACCACCGGCACGCGTGAGGCGGCGATGGCGCGCGCCAGCGACTCGTCGTTGAAGGCCCACAAGTCCTCGATGGAGCCACCCCCGCGCGTGAGGACGATGACGTCGACGAGGCCGGACAGTTCCAGGCGGCGCATGGCGGCGATGATCTCGCGCGGCGCGGCTTCGCCCTGAACGCTGGCCGGCGCGAGGAGGACCGGGAGCGGGAAGCGCTGGTGCAGGACGCGCAAAAAGTCGTGCAGCGCGGCACCTCTCGGCGAAGTCACCAGGCCGACGCGCCTGGGCAGAAAGGGAATCGGCCGTTTGCGATCGTCGGCGAACAGGCCCTCGGCGCACAGGCGCGCCTTGAGGCGCTCGAAGGCCAGCGCGAGGTCACCGCGTCCCAGCCGTGTGAGGCGGCGGCAGACGATCTGATACTGGCCGCGCGGTTCGTAGACCGTCAGGCGACCCTCGGCGCGCACCGACAGGCCATCGGCGGGGCGGAAATCGAGTCGCCGGGCGTCGCCGCTGAAGAGCACGCAGCTCACCTGGGCGCCGCTGTCCTTGAGCGTGAAGTAGACGTGCCCCGAGGCGGCGGGCCGACAGTTGGAGATCTCGCCCTGGACGGCCACGTCGAAAAAACGCCCCTCGATCAGCGACTTGAGCTCGCGGGTGAGGGCGGTGACGGTGAGCGCGGGCGCGTTTGGGGAGGCGCCCTGGAGCGCGGCGAAGAGGCTGGGCGGTCGGGGAAAGTCGGCCATGGCGCGGACAAAGTGCGGCGGTCAGAAGAGGTGGCGGCGCATGGCCACGTTGATGATGAGCCCCATGCCGACCATGTTCGTCAGCATCGAGGAGCCGCCGTAGCTCATGAAGGGCAGCGTCACCCCGACGACCGGCACCACGCTGGCGACCATCCCGATGTTGATGAACATGTGCCAGAAGATGATGGCCGTGACGCCGAGGGCGAGGAAGGCTCCGAACTTCTCGCGGGCCGTGGCCGCCACCTGCAGCATCATCGCGATCAGCACGAAGTAGAGCAGCAGCAGGAAGAGCGTGCCGACGAAGCCGTGCTCCTCGCCCCACACCGAAAAGACAAAGTCGGTGTGCTGCTCCGGCAAAAACGACAGCTGCGTCTGCGTGCCCTGGCCCCAGCCCTTGCCCCACATTTGCCCGCTGCCGAGCGCGATCAGCGACTGGCTGGCGTGGTAGCCCGAGCCGAGGACATCGCTCTCCGGGCTCAGAAAGGTGAAGACGCGCCGCTTCTGGTAGTCGTGCAGGAGGTTGAACCAGGCGTAGACGGCCACGGCCACGAAACTCGCCGCGATGAAGAGGAGCGAGCGCCATTTGACCTTGGCCACGAGGATGATCGACCCGGCGGCGGCGGCGATCATGGCCGAGGTGCCCAGGTCGGGCTGCTTCATCACCAGCGCGATGGGGATGAGGAGGAGGAGCGCCGGCTGCCACAGCTGGAAGATCGAGTGTCCTTCTTCGGTGTGCGGGTCTTCGTGGAAGAAGCGCGCCATGACGAGGACGATGCCGATCTTCATCAGCTCGGAAGGCTGCAGGTGCATGGGGCCGAGGTCGATCCAGCGCTGGGCGCCCATGGCGTTGTGCCCCTTCACCTCGACGATCACGAGCAGCAGCACGACGAAGCCGTAGATGGGGTAGGCGAGCGAGAGGAAGTATCGGTAGTCGACGAGCGTCATCACCACGCAGGCGGCAAGGCCGATGAGGAACCACAGTCCCTGTCGCTGCCAGAGCGTCGGGTCGGAGCTGCTGGCGGCGGAGGCCAGGTTCCAGATGCCCAGCGCGGCGATGAGGGCGAGGACGATCACCAGGTGCCAGGGGACGTTCTGGAGAAGGCTGAGGGTGGACTTGCGCGGGGACATGGGACGCGGGCGACGGCGTGTGGGGGCGTGAGGGGCGGGCGCTTTGGCAGAGTTGGCGGGACAATAAAAGGCCCGGAAAACGCCCTGCGGCTGCGCCGATTCCAGCTGTCCGAGAGTGGCGCCTCGCCGTGAAACAGGGGGCGCCGGGGGCTCGTTTCGACCTGCCGCGAGGCCTCTCGAAGAATACATTTTGCGCGGTTGCATCCCCCAGACGCGGGTGCTAGGCGGCGCCGCTTTTTTGGGGAAGGAGCCCGCCGGACGAAGAAGGAATCGATTTGACAAAGCGCGCGCACACAGACGGTGGCGGCCAGGGCGGTGCGGGGCCGACAGAGCAGCGGAAGGGGAATGGTCAGCGGGATGCGCCGGACGCCCTGTCGCGAACGGCGAGTGGGCTTCAAAAAGAGCTTCAGAAGAGCGGCGATTTGCTCACGGCCTCCTGGCAGCTCGTCGCCTCGATTCTTCTGCCGACACTTCTCGGCTGGTGGCTCGACGGAAAGTTCGGCGCGCGGCCCTGGTTGATGCTCACCGGCGCCATCATCGGTATCGCGGTCGGGCTTTTTGGCTTCATCCGCACGGCGCTTGCTTCCGGGCGTTCCTCCGACGGCCCATCCGGTTGGCGCGACAGACAGCGGCCACCCTCTGGCTGACGGCGCGATGTTCCCCTTCAGACGCGTCTTCCTTCGACACATCGCGGCGACCGACCGCCCCGCTCTCGCAACGAATCCCTTCAAATCCATGGTGAACCCCGACGCCCTCCATTCCGCGCTCCGCGCCTTCTCCATCCGCTTCGGCCTGGGCACATTGCTCGCGTTGGCGGCTCTTGGCGTGGCGCATGTGTGCGGACTGTCGCTGCTCGGACCGGCGATCGCTGTGGCTGGCGCGTTCGTCGTCTCCGCTGTCTGCGCCGGGTTGACGGTGCGCGCGCTCAGGCGGCCTGAACAGAGGCTCCTGAACGCCGTGGCCATCGGCGCTCTTTTGCGCATGGCGGGATTGGCCGCGGTGGCGTTGCTGACCAAGTCGCTTGGGGGAAACATCCTCGCCGCGTGTGCCTTCTTTCTCGGAACGATCCTGCCGCTCAAGGCGAGCGAGATGCTCCTGATGCGTCGCGCGCCCCTGCCGGCCACCCCACAGGCGATCCCGTCGGACACCACTCAGACGCCGCCTTCGGTCTCCACTGTCGCGGCGCAGCCCTCCGCGCCCGCGTCCCCCCAGCCGGAACACCTGTCATGAAGCTCTTTGCGCCACAGGCCCTCTGTTCCCTCCTCCTCGCGTTCCTTCTGGCGTCCGCGCCGACCTTTGCCCACGCGGCCGAGTCGAATCACGCAGCCCCGTCGCGCGCGGCCACCTGTGAGGAAATCCTCGCCCACGATTCGGGGCATCACGCGGCCGATCAGAGCGTCAGCGATGTCATCTTCCATCACGTCAGCGACGCGCCAGATTTGGCCTTCGAGAGTCCGGTCAGCGAGGACGCCTTCATCGTCAATTTCAAGCGGCTGCAGTGTCGCCTGATCGGCTGGAACGGCGTCGTCTCGGTGGGGGGCCTCGACGTGGACCTGACGCCGACCAAGCACACCTTCTGGCTGTGGACGGCGGCGCTTCTCGTGCTCCTGCTCTTCGCCTTCTGCCGTCCGCCCAAGAAGGGCGAGTGGGTGCCGCGCGGCCTCTACAACGTGGTCGAGTTCCTGGTGCTGTTCGTCCGCGACGACATCGCCCGCAAGACAATTCCCGACCGCCAGGCAGCCGACCGCTACACGCCCTACCTGCTCACCGCCTTCTTCTTCATCCTGGTGATGAACCTGCTCGGCCTCATCCCCTACTGCGCGAGCGCCACCTCGAACATCAGCGTGACCATGGCACTGGCCCTGTTCACCTTTGTCCTGACGCAGGCGGCCACCATGCGGGCGGCGGGCTTTATCGGCTACTTCAAGCACCTGACGGGCGGCGTCCACTGGTCGATGTGGCTCATCATGATCCCGGTCGAATTTCTCGGCCTGTTCACCAAGCCCTTCGCACTGACGATTCGACTGTTCGCCAACATGGTCGCCGGTCACATCGTCATCTTCTTCCTCTTGGGCCTGATCTTCCTCTTGCGCACCGCCTTCGTGGCGCCTGTCTCGGTCGCCTTCGCCTGCGCCATCTACGTGCTCGAGATCTTCGTCGCCTGTCTGCAGGCCTACATCTTCACCATGCTCTCGGGCCTCTTCATCGGCCTGGGCGTGGCCTCCGGACACCACGGCCACGAGGAATCGCATCAAGGCGATCACTGAGCCCCTCCCTTTCGCGCTGCGCCCGCAGTGACGAGACCACCGCAACCAGCCCGCGCCCCGTCGATTCGAGCGCGCGGGTCACTCCCCTCAACACCAACCACCCCGGAGTTTCCGGGAACGAGAGGTAGCAGTCATGGCTGATCCCAACATCGTCTCCGAGGCCCTCAACCCCAACGCGCTCGCCTACCTTGGCGCCGGTCTTGGCGCCGGCCTCGCCGTGATCGGCGCCGGCTTGGGCATCGGCAAGCTCGCCGCCTCCGCCATGGACGGCAGCGCGCGCCAGCCTTCGGTGGCCGGAGATCTGCGCACCACGGCCATCATCCTGGCCGCCCTGATCGAGGGCTGCGCCCTCTTCGCCGAGGTCATCTGCATCCTTTTGGCGACCAAATAGCGCGCCCGCGTCAACGCCCACTTCAGGCGCCTGCCGAGCCTTCGCCGCCTGGCAGGCGCGCGTCATCTCAAGGATAGGGATTTTCCGATGCTCTCTTCACCTAGCCTCGCCCTGTGGGGCGCCAGCCTCATCGAGGTGAATCCCGGCCTCACCTTCTGGACCATCGTCACCTTCCTCATTCTCGCCATTCTCCTCCGCTGGAAGGCGTGGGGGCCGATCATGGGCTTCGTTCAGGAGCGCGAGAAGGCGATCGAGGACGCCATCGAGTCGGCCAGGCGCGAGCGCGAGGAGGCGGCCAAGTTGCTCGAAGAGCAGAAGGCGCTCGTGGTCGAAGCGCAGCAAAAGGCGGCCGAAGAGGCGCGCCGCAACCAGGCAGAGATGGAGCGGCTGCGCGAGGAGATGATTCTCAAGAGTCGTCGCGACTCCGAGGAGTTCATGGCCAGCGCGCGTCGAACCATTGAAGAGGAGACGGCCCGCGCCCGCGCCCAGCTGCGTGCCGAGGCGATCGAGATCGCCCTCAACGCGGCAGAGCGCTTGATGAAGAGCAGTCTCGACGAGCGCGAGCAGCGCCGTCTGGTGACCGAGTTCATCGCTGAGCTCGACGAAAAACGCCCTGCGGCCTGAGTCCTCCCGCGGACCGGCCTGTCCAAGGCGTCCGGCGCGGTCTCAAGGGGGGGGCGGACAAAAAACACGCCTGGTTCATCCAGAAGCAGGACCCAAAGACGCTCGCGGCGCATGTCGCGGGCGTTTTTTGTGCGCGGATCCCGGTCGGTCCTCAGCGCGTCGGCGAGGGCGAGTCCCGCAGGGCGTCGATGGCCAAGGCGAAGTCCTGAGGCAGAGGTGCTTCGAAGGTGTTCCGCGCGCCTGTGAGCGGGTGGTCAAAGGCGAGGTGCGCGGCGTGCAGCGCGTGGCGACCGAGACGGCGGACAGCGCGTGCCACCTTGCTTCCAGGAGGAAGGGATTTTTCGCGGCGTGTCGCGCCATAGAGCGCGTCGCACAGGAGGGGATGGCCAGCTTCGCTGAAGTGCATTCGGATCTGGTGTGTCCGTCCGGTGAGGATGCGGATTTCCAGAAGACAGGCGCCGTCAAAGATTTCCAGTCGCCGCCACTCCGTAATGGCCACCCGCCCGTGCTTCAGGCGTGAGGTGAATCGCAGTCGGTCGGTCGGATGGCGTCCGTGCAGCGTGTCGAAGCGTCCTTCTGGGCCTGGATCGCCGTGACAGAGGGCCAGGTAGCGCTTGTCCACGCTGTGCGCCTTGAATTGAGCCTGCAGCGCGGTGAGGGCGACATCGCTTTTGGCCACCACGAGGCAGCCGCTCGTCTCCTTGTCGAGGCGATGGACGATGCCCGGTCGCTCAACGCCGCCAACGCCCGGCAGATCGGGACAGTGAGCGAGAATGGCGTTGACGATCGTCCCGCTGTCGACCCCGGCGCCGGGATGGACGACGACACCCGCTGCCTTGTTGATGACGATGAGGGCGTCGTCTTCGAAGAGGATGTCGAGCGGCAGATCCTCGGCGAGGAGATCAACGGGGCGCGGCGGGGGCAAATCGACGGCGATCGCCTCATGTCCGCGCAACAGAAGCGATGGCCTGACTTGGGCGCCGTCGACGAGGACCCGGCCTTCTTCGATCAGCGCCTTGAGCCTTGTGCGCGACAGTTCGGGCAGTCGCGCGGCCAAAAAGATGTCGAGCCGCTTGCCGACGCCCGCCTCATCGGCGCGCAGCAAAATCGTGTCGCAAGCGGTCAAGACGGTTCACCAGAACGACGCTTTGAGGTGGCCTTTGCGGGCGATCATGATGTCGACGATGGCGCGGTCGAAGTAGTTCGTCGCCTTGTAAAGCGCCGAGCCGACGCGGTCGCGATAGAGGGTGCGCCCGGCGTCGATCTCCTGCTCCAGGACCTCGAAGAAGGTGTCGTTCTCCAGACCCTCCTGAATTTTGGCCTCGTTGTAGAGCGAGAGGTCCGAGACGATGGCGCGGGCGGTGCGGCAGGCCTTGATTTTGTCTTCTTCGGTCATGGCGGTGGCTCCTGTGGGGAAACGGTGAATCGGGGAGGGGGGGATCAGTCGTGGCGCGCGGGCCGCTGATCGAGAAAGTCCTTGGTGACGCGCAACGGGTCGAGCTTGAGCGCGCGGGCGATGAGCACCAAAAAACCGCGCAGGTAGACGGGCGGGGGGAGCTGGGCGAATCGCTCGGCCTCGATGTTCTCAAGGTGGGCGAGGTTGACCTTGGTCAGCTCGCTGAGCTCCTGAAGCGTGAGGCCACGAGCCTCGCGGACGCGTCGAAGCTGGGCGCCGGTAAAGCATCCGGCCTGTTGGCCTTCGCGCGCCTCGCTGATGCGCTGGGGGATGGACGAGATGGAGGCAGAGCCGCGCGGTGGCGTCGATCGAGGAAAGGGCGGTCGTGATGCGTGTCGCGTGACAGGTGCCCTGGCGGGCGCGTCGGTCTTGAGACGCGGTGTTTCGCGGGGCGCGTTCGGAGGCGGCGAATAAAACGGGTGAGCGCTCCCCAGGACGGTTTCGACAGACGCCCGCTGGACGCTTTCGGTGCTTGGCGTGGCCACCGCTTCCACGAGGATGCAGTCATGCCTGCCGGAGGACGAACTTCGCGGCGCATCGGCAGCGGGGGCGTCCGTGACTTGCCCGTCAATGGCCGCGTCGTGTTCGCGTCGGGCCGCCGGATCGCTCAGGGTGCGAAACGCCTGTTCGATCAGGTCGATCAGATCGCGCCCGGCCCCGTCACTCAGCGCCGTATGTCGCGCGCTGTCGAATGCCCGTTCGATTTGCTCGCGCGTCGCAGTGCGGTCGACCTGCAGCAGTGCGTAGAAGTTCGGCGTGACGCGATGAGGCATGAGCGGAAGTCCGACGGGAGGGGGCGGGGGCACCAGCGGGGCGCCTCGGCAAAGGGGCGCGTGCCTTTGCTACGGATCGACCGGGACGGCAAGAAGACTGTTCCAGTTTGGCCGGGCATCTCAGGTGCGCTTGGGGGGCACCAGGCGCGTTGGAACGAGGGGGGCGCCAGTCAGGGGGGCGTGAGGCGTTCGAACCGATGGCGATCGCGCAGGCATCGAGGGGTGCAGGCCTCGACTGCTCGAAATCCCCCTTTGACCAGCCTTGACAAAAGAGCGCGTTTTTGGTTTAAGGCGCCGCCTTTTTGACGATTGGTGGTTAGTCTGCACACATAAAACTACCTGAGGGGCTCGTTTCAGCGCTTTGTCGGCGGTGAGGCGAGGCTGCGGCGAGCGTTCGAAGCGGGCCGCAAGCTCTCGGGTGAGCAAGGAGTTGACATCATGTCCACGAGAAAGCCGACCTATCAGCCGAGCAAGATCAAGCGGAACCGCACGCATGGTTTCCGCAAGCGCAATTCGACCGCGTCTGGCCGCAAAATCCTCAAGCGCCGTCGCGCCAAGGGGCGTCGCCGTCTCGTCGTTTCCGCGCCCAAGAAGTGAGTTCCCTTGTGCGGGGATGCCGCTGTTTTGAGCGCCCAGACGCCAGTGACGGGGTGTGAGCCCAAGGGTGAGCGTTTCCCTGCGACGAGTCGGCTGCTCAGACGCGGAGATTTTAAAAAGGTTCAAGAGCGGGGCCTGCGCCATGCGGGTGCCGCTCTTGTTCTGTTGGCGCTGCCCAACGCGCTTGGATGGCGGCGCATGGGGCTCACGGTGAGCCGCAAGGTGGGTAACGCCGTCTGTCGCGCGCGAATCAAGCGCCGCCTGCGAGACATCTTCCGCAAGGAGCGCGAACGCCTGCCGCCGTCTTTGGATCTCGTGATCATCGCGCGGCGGGGAGCTGGCGAGGCGACGCGAGAGGCGCTCTTCAAGGAGTTTGCGCGCGGGGCTGCTTTTTTTCGCCGAATGGCGTCGCGCTGAGGCGCTGGACTGGCTGTCTCGCGGGCGCGGGGATGGCGGCGAATCGACTCTCGCGAGAGGCATCGAGGCATCATTTTGATGACGCGACTCCTGATCCTCGCGGTGACCGCCTATCGGCGCTTTGTCAGCCCGCTGTTGCCGCCCGCCTGTCGCTTTTATCCGAGCTGTTCCGCCTACGCCCTAGAGGCTTTGACGCTTCACGGCGCTCTGCGCGGCAGTTGGCTCACGATCCGCCGTCTTTTGCGCTGTCATCAGCTGTGCCGGGGCGGGCTTGATCCCGTTCCCCTGCCCAAAAAGCGCCGCGGCGCCGCCTAGCTCGCCACCCGGGATCAAACTTCTCATTGGCTCTCAGCCCGCGCCTTTGCCGCGCGCCGCTGGCGAGGAGATGCCTTGTCCGATTTTTCGAATGTGCCGCAGGGCTCGTATTTGCCGCCGGGCCAGAACGACCCCAACCATCAGAAGAGGCTGTTTCTCGCCGTCGCCATCGTCATGGGGCTGACGTTCCTCTGGCAGACGTTCTTCATGCCGCCCGTGCCACAGGAGACGCTCGCGCCTGACGCCGGCACCGGGCAGAGCGCCGTCACGCCGCCTTCGGGGCAGGGGACTGTCATCGCGCCGGACGAAAGTGAGCCATCTTCGAGCGTCGAGATTCCCGAGCGCGTCGTCACCTTCCAGACGCGCGCCTTTGACTTGGCCTTCAGCAACGTCGGCGGTGGCATCAGCCGCGCCATTCTCAAGAATGACGAGCCGGGGGTTTGGCAGAACTACAAGTTCGAGCAGGTCAGCGGTGAGAAGGGAGCCGAGCCGCGATCGGTCGACTTGGCGTTGACCAGGCCGGGACAGTCGATTCCAGGCGCCAGCCAGCTGACGGGCGACATCGCGCTGCCCTTTGACGCGCGCTACCAGGTCGAGGAGCGGGCAAACGGCGTCACCTTCCGCGCCCAGACGCGCGAGGTGGTCCTGACCAAGGCGTTCGAGTTCGCTGAGACCGGCTACGACCTCAAGGCGCGCTACAGCGTGACGAACCGCACGGATGCCACCAAGAAGGCGCAGCTCGTCGTCACCTATCCGGCCTACTACGACCCGGCGCTTGTGCCCGAGGCGAGCTTCTTCGCGCCGCCGCCCGATCAGATTCAGGCCATGGCCCTCGACGACGGTTCGCCTGAGCGCCTGGACGTGCGCGGCGCCTCTGAGGAGGAGAGCTTCAAGGGACCGGTTCAGTTCGCCGGCTTTGATCAGCGCTACTTTTTGGGCGCGGTGTTTCCCGCCAACGGCGCGATGACCCACAGCCGCATCGCCACCTCGCCCGACGGTCGCTACGAGTCGCAGATCGTCTTTGATTTGGGCGCGCTCACGCCGGGGCAGACCGTCCACCGCGATGTCGGCTTCTTTATGGGCCCCAAGTCGATCGACGTGCTCAACCGCGTCTCGGAGGCGGCGATGCAGGGCAAGCTCAGCGCCCAGCTGCCGGCCGACGGCGGGAGTGAGGCCAAGCTCGTCGCTCAGAATCCCGAACTCGCCGAGTCGATCGATTTTGGCTGGTGGGCGGTGCTCTGCCGCGCGCTCCTCTTCGTCCTCAAGTTCTTCGAGAGCCTCACGCACAACTGGGGCGTGGCGATCATCCTGCTGACGGTGCTGGTCAAGCTGCTGCTCTACCCGCTCAGCCACAAGCAGATGGCGAGCATGGAGGCGATGCGCCGCATCCAGCCGCAGATTCAGGAGCTGCAGAAGAAATACGCCGACGACCGCGAGAAGCTCGGCATGGAGCAGATGAAGCTGTTCCAGGAGAACAAGGTGAACCCGTTTGGCGGGTGCCTGCCGCTCCTCGTCCAGATGCCGGTCTGGTTCGCGCTCTACCGGACGCTCTATTCGTCGTTTGAGCTCTACCGGGAGCCGTTGATCGTCGGCTGGATCTCCGACCTGACGCAGCCCGACCCCTATTACGTCCTGCCTCTGGCCATGGGCGTGACGATGTTCATCACGCAGAAGATGCAGCCGCAGATGGGCGACGCGCGGCAGGCGAAGATGATGCTCTACTTCATGCCCATCTTCTTCACCTTCATCATGCTCAACCTCCCGGCCGGCCTGACGCTCTACATCTTCACCAACAACCTGCTCTCGATCGCCCAGCAGGCCTGGCTGCGCCGCAGGTTCGCGGTGGCGGACGCAACCGCTGGAAGCGCGTCGGCCAAGGCGTCCAAAGACAAGACGTCCAAGGGCAAGTGAGCGCGGAGGGGCGTGGGCGGAATGCGGTGAGCGTCGCCTGGCGTTGAGAGGGAAGTCGCGCGTTGCCGCTGTTCGCGCCTCTGCCATGCGTCTGGGGACGCGACGTTTCCCCTGGCGCCAAAGGTGAATTCGCCATGACCGATTCCGCTTCAAAGCCCTCGAAGAAGAGGGACCCGCTGCTGGGCGCCGCCGTGCTCAAGCTCTCGCTGCGACTGACCAACGAGAACGAGCAACCCGCCTATCGCTTTGTCTACGAGGGTGTGCTTCGCGACTTCGGACTGAGCGAGGCTCAAGTCGACGCCTACATCGAAGCCAACCGCGAGCATGTGCTCAAGGTCATGCGCGGGAAGGAGCGAGGGGAGGCGTAGCCGCCGCCGAGCGAGCCGAGCATCACCGGCCTTCAGTTCAAGGTCATGCGCGGGAAGGAGCGAGGGGAGGCGTAGCCGCCGCCGAGCGAGGCGTGGGGGCTGCGGAAGTGATGTGCGGCTCTCGACGCGCCATGCCTGGTCGGCGTTCCGAGACGGGGCGCTTCATTTTTTTGCGTCCACGAATGTTTTCATCGAGAGAGGCGCGTCGTGAAAACGCTGACACTTCTCTCTCTGTGCGCCAGTTTGACTCTGGCCAGCGCGCCAAGCCTCTCGACCAGTCCGGTGCCCGGCACTTCAGGCGCTTCCAAGCCTCCGACCGCCGCCCCTGTCCCTCTCGCTGACAAGGATGTGAGCTGCGAGGCGCGGGCGCGGTCCAATCCCGCCGACTTTGCGGCCGAGCTGTGCGCCGCGATGAGCCTCGACGAGAAGATCGCGCAGATGGTCATGAGCTACCCGCCCCTCGACAAGACGGGGCCAGTGACCGTGGGCGCGGTGATCATGCTCGGGCCTCTGCTCAAGAGCGCCGAGACGTTGCGGACGCGCGTTGAAAATCTGCAGTCGCGCGCCGAGATCCCGCTGCTCGTGGCGGTGGACATGGAGGGGGGGCAGCTCAACCGCCTGCAATTTGTCCCGGCGCTGCGCGAGGCGCCTTCGGGGCGGGCGCTCGGTCAGATGACACCAGCGGCGGCCGAGGCGTGGGGGCGGACGCTGGGCGGGCAGATGAAGGCGCTGGGGCTCAACTGCAATCTCGGGCCGGTGCTCGACCTGGCGGACAAGGGGCACATGTTTGACCGCGAGCGTTCGATGGGGGCCGACGCCAAGAGGGTGTCCGAAGTCGCCGCCGCCTATGTGCGCGGGATGCGATCGCAGGGCGTGATCGGCATCGGCAAGCATTTCCCGGGCTATGGCGACGTGGATCAGAACTCTGATCGCGAGCTCGTCCATAGCGCCCGTCCGCGCGAGGAGATTCGGCGTCAGGCGGAGCCTTTTTTTGCCCTCGGCGGCGAGTTGGGCGGCGTGTTGCTGACGAACATCGCCTTTGAGGCTCAGGGCGGTGTGCCGGCCATTCTGGCCAAAGAGATCGTCGCCATGGCCCACGCGCGCGAGCCGAACTGGGTGACGATGACCGACGACATCGCCGTGGCGCCGCTGCGCCAGGTCACGGGGGGAGACGCCGAAGAGGTCGTTCGCCGCGCCTTTCACGCCGGCAACGACATCCTGCTGACGACCGCGCCAATCGACTGGGACAAGGGCATCGACCTGCGCCGCATCATTCGCGAGGAGGTGGCGCGCGATCCGTCCCTCGTCCGCCGCGTCGACGCGAGCGTTCTGCGCATTCTCGGGCTCAAGGAACGCATGGGACTCCTCGATGAGCTCAAGGCGCGTCAGCGCTCTGGCCGCCAGCAGGTCAGGCACCGGGAAAAGCCGCAAACCCCGCCGACCGCCGCGGCCGAGCCGATTTAGGCCTTGGGGCGACGTGAGGACCGCGCGTTGTCAGGCGTGTGCCGCGCGCTGGCGAAGGTGGCAGGGGGTGCGCTGGGGGGGGACGGCGCGTCAGGAGAAGAGTGAGGCGCGGCCCGTTCGGCGCGAACCATCGAACGTCCGCTGATTTTTTTCGTTTTCATGCCCGGGGCGCCTTCCCGGGATTTTGAACGAGCGGAGAAGCCCATGACCGACGCATCCGAGGCGAGGAGGCTCCTGGCGGGCAGACACGTTCTGCTCCTGGAGGAGAACGGCGAGCAGCGCGCGCTGCAGGCTGCGCTCAACGAGGCGGGATGCACTGTCCACGTGCGCTCTCGTGAGGAATCGGCGCTCGCCGCGTTGGCCACAGTCCCCGTCGATCTGATCGTGCTCGACTTCACCGCACCCCGTCGGCCCGGGCTCACCCTGGCCCTTCGCCTGAGGCAGCGCGCGACGCATCCACCCGTCGTTGCGCTGGGCCGTCCAAGGGATCGGGATCTGGCCCTGACCGCGGGCGTTTCGGCGTTTGTGGCCCATCCGCTCCGCGTCGAATCGCTTGTCGGCGCGCTCGCGGAGGTTCTCTGCGGCGATGTGGTCGGCGGACGCGAGGCGCTTGCGGGGGAAGGGGGCGCGGAAGTGCGCGATGAGCTCGTCGAAGCCCTGCTGCAGCAGGTCGATGAGGCCCACCGCCAGTCCGAGGCCCGTCAGGCGCAGCTCGACCGGATGAAAAACCTCCGCCACGACCTCTTGCACGCCATCGCCTACGAGCTGTCCGCCCCTCTCACGCCTGTGGTCGGCTACCTCCAGATCCTGCAGGGCGAGCGCCTGGGGGCGCTCAACGAACGCCAGCATCAGGTCCTCGCGTCGATCAGCCAGGGCACGGCGCGCATGGTGCGCACGATCAACGCCATCACCGAGTTCGCCTCTCTGGAGATGAGCGAATACCGGCTGGCCCGCGAAGAGGTGTGCCTCAAGCCTTTCCTCGACAAGGTGATCGACCTTGTCCGCTTCCCGCTCGCCAAGCCAAAGCACGTCTCGCTGCGGCTCGTGGTTCGCGAGGGCGCGCCCGAGCGTGTCGTCACAGACGCCAGGCAGCTGGGGCAGATCGTCCGCGCGCAGCTTGAGACTGCGGTGCATCGTTCACCCAGCGGCGCCTGCGTCCTCGTCGAACTGGGCGGCGACCGGGAGTCTCTGGAGATAGCGACCTACGATCAGGCGGTCGCCCCATCGGCGGACGAGCGCGCGCGCATGCTCGACCCGTTCATCCCTCGCCCGCGTTCGGGTCGTTTCGTCTTCACCGAGTTGGAACTGCCCATCGCCAGGAAGCTCGCCGGTGTCCTCGGTGGAAAGTTGCGCCTCGAAGCGCCGCCACCGCGCCAGCCAGATGCGCGCACGCGTTTTGGCGGGCTGATGCAGACCTTCGCGATGCCCCTTGGCGCCCATCCGTCTCCAGCCAGCCCGCCGCCCTGTCCGCGTCCAGGAGAGAGCGCCTGATGCGCGCCGCGTTCCCCTGTCCGAGCGCGTCGCCTGGCTGCTTGGCGTTCGCCGCGCTCCTGATCCTCTGGGCAGGTGCCTGTTCGCGTCCGCCTGAGCCACCGCGCCTCTGCGCGGGCGTCTTTGCCGTCGATGGGACCGTGCGCGTCGAGAGCGCGCGCGAAGTCGGGTTTCGGCGCACGGCCCGCGCCGGAATGGGCCTGTTTTCCGACCAGATCCTGACGGTTGAGCCAGGTGCCCGCGTGATTTTGGAGAGTTTGGGGACGCGATTTGTGTCGCTCGGCGAGGGCCGCCACCGCCTCGACGATTTGCGCGCGCTGAACACGCCGCCCGCCCCCAAGCGCCTCGTCCAGCGCGTCGACCCGAAGGGGGAAGTCGAGCCTGTGGAGGTCGGCCCGCTCATCGCCACCAGCCGCTACGAACCGCTGCCGAGCGCGCCTGTCCCAAAGTCGCCGCTCGAAGGTCTGATGGGCGATTCCGACATGAGCGAGGGCATGGCGTTTTTCTTTTTGCCCGCCTCCGCGCGTCCTGCGCCGAGCGCGCCCGAGGTTCCGCCGTGGAAAGCGCGCGAACACCGCGTTCGCCCGTTGGGCCGGAAGATCGAGACCGCGCACCAGGCGTCGGACGACGCCCGGCTGCTCATTCGCGCCAGTGGTCTGACCGCGATCGAGTTTCGCGACCACGCCACTGCCTTCGCCGACAGGCTCCCGCTGCCGATTGACCTCGGCGATGTGGCGCGCGTCATTGCGGTGAAGGGCGATCTGACGCTGTCGCTGCCCTCGGGCGAGCGGCGTTTCAAATCGGGCAGCGAGGTGCTCGTCTCTCACGCGGACGCTGCGCCCGGCGGCGCGTCGACCGACTGAGGCCTGTCGCGTTTGGATGAACTGCCGCTGTCTCGACGCGCCGCGTCCTGTTCGCCTCACATTGCCCCGACGCCTCCCCGCGCGCGGCGGGCGCTTGCGCATCCTTGGCGGCGTGGAAAGGCTTTTGTCAGCGAGAGCGGCCAGGGAAGCGAGGGGGCGAGATGGAGGGGATGGGGCGCGCGCTGTCGTTTTGGGGGAGCCTTGGGCTGGCGCTTGGGTGCCTGGCCTGTGGTGGCGGCTCAAAGGACGGCCATGCGGTCGACTTTGACGGCGCGAACACTCTCCCGACGGCGGACGCGGGAAACGGCGACGAATCCGTGCCCTATCCCTTTGGGAGCGCGGGGCCCTGGCCGCTCTTGGAGGTCCGCGAGTTTGGCGAGGCAGAGGGGCTGCCGACATCATCCATCGTCGATGTCTCGACGGACGCGGCGCAGAACGTCTGGGTCGCCCACCGGCAGGCCGTCTATCTTTTGCGCCCTGGCGCGGATCGCTTTGTCCGCTTTGGCGCCGAGAGCGGGCTCTTCATCGATAACGCCATGCCACCGGGCATCACGGCCATCGCGGGCGGCGGCGCGGGCGAGGTCTTCGTCGGCTACCAGGGCGCCGAGATCACCGACGTGCAGAGCGATCCGCTGCGCTTTCGCGGCAAGTTCGACCGGGCGCTCCTCGGCGCGGACGGCGCGCTCGAAGTCGTCCACTACGACATCCACAACAACGACGCGGTGGGCTTCGACGAGAGCGGCGAGGTGATCCGACTGCCCGACGGCAGCGTCGATCCCGCTCACACCGACTGGTCGTTTCACGAGGATCGCACGGTGCTCCGCTTCCTCTACGACCACCATTTCTTCCCGGGCACGCTTTACGTCGGCTTCAACCACGGCGTGGCGCGCGTCGACGCCGGGCGGCCCGACCCAATCCATGGCTTTGACTACGCCGATCACGTCCATCCCGATGTCTTTGACGCCAATGGCACGCAGCGCATGGGCGACTTTCGCGCGCTGGCGCTCGATCCCTTTCCGAGGCACACGCGTTCGGGCGGCGAACAGGTGGGCATGCTGTGGATGGGAGGTCGCTGGACCGCTGGCGCCCGGCTTTGGACCGAGGGCCTCTGGGAGTGGACGAGCTACGCCGAGAACCCCTTCTGGATCGCCTTTTCCAGCCCGCCCGTCTTCCCGGTCGCCGACGGCGAGAGCGTCTACATCATGGGCATCGCCGCGCTGTCGGATGGCTCGGTCTTCTTCGCCAGCGGGGCCGGCAACTGGGGCTTTTCGCCGCTTGGGATCGCGCGCTGGAAGGACGGTGCCTTCGCCTACTTCGCGCCCGAGGACGACCTGGGTTTGCCGAGCCGCGACATCGTCGACATGCAGCGCCTGCCGGACGACTCGATCCTGATCGCCATCGCCGGACACGGGCTGTGGCGCTGGCATCCACTGGACGCCGCCAGGACCGACCATCCCCGCCGCGTCGAAGGCCTGGGCGACATCGAGATCACGCGCGTCAGCGTCGACGATCGCGTGCGCCCGACAGCCGTCTATCTCGCCACCGATCGCGGCCTTGTCGCGCTGCGGCTTGAGTGATCGAGGGGCGCTGCGCGCGCCGGGTGAGATCTTGCGACACGCCAGCGCCAAAGGCATGAGCCCCCGCTCTTTCTTGGGGCCGCCTGAAGAGGGGCCCGCTCACGCGAGGAATGCTCATGAACATGCGCCTGCAGAAGGTGCTGGCCCAGGCCGGGATCGCCTCCCGCCGCAAAGCCGAAGAGATGATTGCCGCCGGGCGCGTCGAGGTGAACGGCGAGGTGGTGCGCGCGCAGGGGACGCAGGTCGACGCGTCGCGCGATCTCGTCCGCGTGGACGGCCGCCTGCTCGAACTGGAGCGCAAGGTCTATTTCGTCCTCTACAAGCCGCCCGAGGTGGTGACGACGCTCAGCGATCCGCAGGGGAGAACGACGATCGCGTCTTTTTTGGCCGCCGTTCCCGAGCGCGTCTTTGCCGTGGGGCGACTCGACTACGACGCCGAGGGCGCGCTCATCGTCACCAATGACGGCGCGCTGGCCCACCGCCTGATGCACCCGAGCTTTGGCGTGCCGCGCGTCTACCTGGCCAAGGTCAAGGGCGTGCCCGACGAATCTGTGCTCGACCTGGCGCGTCGCGGCCTGCGGCTGGAGGATGGCCCGGTCAAACCGCTCGACATCGAGCGCGGCGAATCGGTCGAAAAGAACACCTGGCTCAAGATCGTCCTCGCCGAGGGGCGGCCCCACCTGGTCAAGCGCCTGTGCGCGGCCATGGGGCATCCGGTCCTGCGCCTTTACCGCCCCCTCTATGGCGGCGTCAGCGCCGAGGGACTCAGGCCCGGCGAGCTGCGCGCGCTCACGTCGGCGGAAATCTCGCTGCTCAAGAACGGCGGTCGCAGCCCTGTGCCGAAGATCGCCGACATCAAGGCGCCGCCGCGCCGCCACCGCGCCATTGAACGCGAAGCCGTCGAGGTCGAATCGCAGGCCGACAATCGCTCCCGGCCCCAGCGGGCGAACGAGGCCGAACGCGCGCGCGCCAAGTCGAAAAACGCCGCCAGACCCGCCCGCTCAACCCCCTCCAGCCCCAAGGGCAGGACATGGCGGGAAGAGCCACCCCATCCGCGCTCCGATCGCCGCCCATCCTCGGGCCGATTCAGCGACGAGCGCTTTGCCCGGCAAGCGGCCCCGCGCGCGCGTTCGACAGCGGCGCCAAATCCCGCGTCCAAAGCGCCTCCCTCCTCCCGCGGTTCCAGGGGTAAGCGATACCGGGAAGCTCCTTGCCCTCCAGGAATTCAAGGGATGCGCCGCCACCCGTGGAGATGTGGGTCATCTTGTCAGCGTAGCCCAGCTTCTCAACAACAGCCGCGGAGTCACCGC
>JAFVYB010000032.1 GCA_017500825.1 Myxococcaceae bacterium
CCCTGAGACGCGCCTCGTCGTAGCCCTCCGGCTCCCCGCCCTGGTTGGCGTGAGAGTCACGCGGCGGCGCCTCGCCCCCCGACACAAGCGCCCTGAGACGCGCCTCGTCGTAGCCCTCCGGCTCTGGCAGCACCTGCCGCGCGTTCATCAGGAAGGGCAGGATGAAGCCGTTCTGGCGCAGGTTTTCGTCGTAGCGCCACACGACGTTCTCGACACCGCGTCGCTCCAGGGCGCGGATGAACCAGGGCGAGGAGATCTCGCTCGCGAGCAACGCCGCCGCCGCGCAGAAGACAGCCGCGCGCTCGCCGAGGCGCATCGACCAGCGGGGCTGGCGCAAGAGGCACCAGAGAATGGCCACGATCAGAAGCGCCGCCGCCAAAGCGATGGCCCCAAACTGCGCTTCCTTGCCGGCGATCACGCTCTCCAGAACGCCCCAGAGCTCGACGAGAAGACCGAGGTCGGCGGGGACGAGCGGTTTGCCCAGAGCGTCCATTTTCATGACGTGGGCGATGAGCAGCCCAAAGGCGAAGGGCGCGAGGAGGAGCACGGCCACCGACAGGCGGTTGGTGAGCGAGCGCACGAGGAGCAGCGGCACACTCAGCGCGACCACCGTGCCGACAAGCGACAGGGGCAAAAGGCGCCCGATGTTATCCAGAAAGCCCCCTGTTTCGAGGACAAGGACGCGGGTGACTTCGAGAAGCGCCACGCAGATCGCGGCGACCGCCACTGTGCCGAGGACCCGGGCCAATCCCCTGCCAACCAGGCCGAGCGCCCCGCGCGATCGCCGCCACGCGCGCCGGGTCAACGAGGTGTCCGTCGCGTCCAAAGGCGTTGTCGCCAACTGGGCCGTCGCCGCCGCTGCCGCCACTGCCACAGGTGTTGCCATCGCCACGGCTTCAGCTGGCGAAGCTTCTTTCTCCGCCGCCGCCGCCGTTTCCAAAGGCGCCGCTTCCGCTTCCACAGGCGCCGCCGCGGCCTCTTCCCCGCGCTTTTGAGTCTCCGAACACATCTCCTGCCTCACCACTCTCTGCCGACGAGCGCCGCGCTGCGGGCCGGCACATGAATGCTCTCTTCCGAAAGGACCACCGGCGAATGGGCGCGCCCCGAGAGTGAAAACCCGCCCTCGTCGAGGAGCACGCGCCAGCGCTTCAGCGTCTTCAGATTGGAGAGCGCCAAATCGAGACTCTCCCGCCCGGCGTTGAAGACGGCGACGAGGCGCCGATACGGCGAGGCCTGAGCGCCAAACGGCTGCTGGTCGATCTCAAAGGCCACGAAGGGCTGCTCTCCCGGACGCGGCGCGCCCGCCAGGTGGTCGCGAATCGACAGGTCGATCTCGACGCTGTTGTCCGAGCGGATGGCCGTGGGCCGCACCGTGTTGTTGCCGGTGGGCGAATAGGCGCCGTCGGGTGTCCACCAGGTGCCGGGCTGAAGAACGAGCTTCACCTGCAGGCTGCGCGACGACGACCAGGCGCCGAGGTCGAATCGCGCCATCTCCGACCGCGTGAATCGCACCCGCCCCTCGCCCCGCTCGTCGAAGCGCACTGCAAAGGGGTTGTGCCCCGGATTCTTCTCAAACCCCGCCGGAAAGACCTCGCCGACGACAAATCCGGTCGCGTGCGCCGGGCCGTTTTTGAAGACGATCGTCAGCTCCGGGACCTCGTCGAAGGAGCGGTAGCCGGCGCCATCGGCGGGCATCGGCGAGTGCGAACCAGCCAAAAACCTGAGGCAGCGGCGCACGAGATCGCCCGTCGGACAGCGCAACCCAGGCAAGGCGCGGCGCATGGCCACAAGATCGCGCACATAGGCGGCCATCGAGCGCCACGGTTCCCGGGACAGGCGCGCCCAGCGGACCATGTTGGTGAAGTCGGGCGAGGCGTAGCTGTTCTCGTGCAGGCGCGTGACGCCACAGAGGTCAGGGTCGGCGACAAACCCGGCCGACGTGTGGGCGCGGTCGGGCGAGGGGTCGCACAGGCCGAGCGGCTTGGTTCGGCCAAACTCGTCGCCGCCATGGAGGATCAGCCGCCCCTGCGAGGTGAAGAGCATCGCGAACGCCAGGCGTGCCAGACGCGCGCGCACCCAGATGTCCTCGTCCGTGGAGAGCGAGAGCTTGTCCCAGAGCGTGAAGCCATCGTGAATCGCCAGGTAGTTGAGCGTCTCGTGCGGCTCGCGGGCAAAGCGGTCGTAGGCGTCTGTCGACATCGTCGCGTCGCCAAAATCGCGCAGATTGGCCGCGATCCCCGCCTGCACCCGCGGCAACGCCCATGGCTCGCCCTGCACAAACCCGCGCGCCGCCATGCGCCCGGTGAACGCGTCGCGCGTCGAATCACTGAAAGCCGCCAGGCGCGCCTCGGCCGGCATGTTGCCCTTGGTCGTCGCCTCGTGCGGCGGCAGGTCGCTGAAGTCCCAGGCCTCGCCGTGCAGCAAGAGGTCGTCGCCAACCGCCCGCCGCACCTCGCGGAGTGTCTGAGTGTCGATGAACTCCATCAGGTCGAAGCGCAGCCCGTCGACGCCGTATTCCTCCGCGAAGTAGCGGGCCGAGTCGGCGATCAGCTTGCGCGTCATCTTGCGCCGCGTCTCCAGCGATGGCCCGGCGCCGGTCGTCCCCGAAGGCATCCCGTTCTGGTCGAGCCGCAGGTAGCAGCCGGGCGCCGCGTTCTCGAAGAGCCGCGCGTCGTAGACGTGGTTGTAGACGACATCGAGCACCACGCCGATGCGCGCGCGGTGCAGCGCCAGCACGAGTTCCTTCAACTCGCGGATGCGCGCGTAGGGGTCGGAGGGGCTCGTGGCCAGCCAGCCGTCGGGGCTGAAGTAATTGTGCGGGTCGTAACCCCAGTTGTAGGCGCGCGAAGGCCTCTGACCGTCGCTGAGGGCGCGCTCGCACTCGTGCCCCGAATAAAAGGCCTGCACCGGCATCAGCTGCACATGGGTGACGCCGAGCGCCTTCAGGTAGGCGAGCGGCTTCTGGCTGACAAAGCCGCGAAAAGTGCCGCGCAGCTCCGGCAACACCCCCGACTCGGGGTCGATGGTGAAGTCGCGCACGTGCATCTCGTAGCCGATGAAATCGACCTCGCTCGACAGCGCCCGAAAGCCGCGATCCCCGCGCTTGCCCAGGTTCGAAAAATCGTCCTCGCGGAACCGGTGCGGGTCGGCCTTGCGCGGATCGACAATGGCGCCCTTGCCAACAGGGTCAGCGCCGCCGGGCGTGAAGGCGGCCATCGATTTGGCGTAGGGGTCGAGCGCCCGCTCGCGCCTGCCATAGGCCGTGACGCGATACTGGTAGAAGCAGCCCTCCAGCGCGGACACGCCGAGTGACGAGGCCACTTCAGACTTCAGCCAGAGCGACCACACCCCGCGTTCCCCGCGTTCGAGCTCAAACCGGCCAATCTCGCGGTCCTGCTCCTCGGGCGCGTAGAGGCACAGCTCGACACGCGTGGCCGGCGGCGACCAGAGCTTGAACGAGACCGAGCCATCCGCCGCCAACACCGCGCCCAAATCGTCGCCGTCATAAAAAAACTCGGCGTCGAGCAAGTGCCCGGCGATGCGCGCCGCCACCCGCGACACCCCTAGCGAGAGGAAGTGATTGCGATCGAGGTCGAGCGGCGAACGCGTGCGCACAAAGACCTGCCCGCCCTCACACCAAAACCCCTCGATCGGCGTCGGCCTGCCCTCGTGATCGTGCAGCGCGAGCGACGCGGCGGGCGGACACCCCGGCAGCTCGGTCCCCGGCCCCTCCAGCCGCGCCAGAATCAGGTTCCGGTCGACGATGACCGCCTGCGCCACCTCTGGCCCCACGGGCGGCTCGCTCGTCCAGACATCGACGCGCCCCTGCTTGAGCCAAATCTCGGGCTGCGCGCGCGGCACAATCGATCGCTCGATGGGCGGGTCCTTCTCGTCGCCGCGGTGAATGATGAACGACAGCGGCCGGTCCGCGTCCCCCACCTCGATCTCCACCAGGCGCCCAAACCCGTCGGCCTCGACAAACCACAAAGGCGCGCCCCAGCTCGTCTCCCGCGCGCTCCCCTCGCCCCACACGTGCAGGCCAAAGCCGTCGTAGTTGCCGTCGCGCCGCAAATAATGAACGCGCACCACAGACGGCGGCGGCGCCAGATTGCCCGCCCCCACGTCACCCGACAGGGAATCGCTCGGAGAAACAACGACGGACGCGACAGATAAATCGACTGGCTTGCTCACGGACGGACACCTCGCGCGGCGACCCCAATCAAAGCGCGGTCGCCAAAGAGCGCGGGCGAGTGCGAGCGCTGAAGTCAAAAGTCAAGAAGTTGGAGGGAGGACCTCCTGATTGATTTTCTTTTTTATTTCGATTTCGACTCAAATTCGCTCGATTTAATTTATTCAAAAACGCACATTCTCCCCCAAACGGGCTCCCCCAAATGATTCGATGATTTTAATTTGGCCAACGTGTATTTTGACGGGGCGGAGGTGCTGGAGG
>JAFVYB010000033.1 GCA_017500825.1 Myxococcaceae bacterium
CCCCTCGTGAATCGAGGGCAGATGAGTGCGGCCGGAGCGCTCACGATTCGCGCTTTCCGAGCGGTGAATCGGAGTTTCAAGAAAACGTTTTTAAATGTTTAAAACATAAAACAATTCGGAAACGCGTCTTTTTAATGCCGTGCGCCAAAGCACAAAAAACAAAGGTGTGCGCTGGGGCGCAAATGAAAACAATTCGAAATCACGTTTTTAAAGGTTGAAAATCAATAAAAAAGCCTTAGAGGGCCGCGCGCCAGCATCCCCGTTTGAATGGTGGATGCCCGAAGCAGTCCGAATTGGCATCGCGCTGACCGCTCCTGACAGAACGGGGCGGTTTTCTTGTCTCTCGATCGGCGCCGCGCAGGCGTCGGCGAACGCACCCTGTCTGGAGTTCCCATGTCCGCTGAAGAAACCAAGACGCCCACCCCGCCTCCCGCCGAAGAAACTTCGCCCATCGCTGAATCCATGCCCGCGCCCATGCCTGCCGAAGAAACCGCGCCTGAATCCTCGAACGCGGCCAACAGCGCGCCCGCCATGAGCGAGGAAACGCCGGCCGCCCGCGAAGAAGAAGCGCGCATCGCGCCCGAGATCTTTGGCGAACGCCTCAGCTTTGACGCGCTCGGCCTTTCGGAAGCCATCCGCCGCGGCATCGCCGAGCATGGCTACACCCACGCCACCCCGGTTCAGGCCCGCGCCATTCCCCGCGCTCTGGCAGGCGCCGACATCATCGTCCGCTCCAAAACGGGGACGGGCAAGACGGCCGCCTTTGGCATTCCGCTGCTCGAAAAAATTCCGGCGGGCACGCGCGCGCCCATGGCCCTGGTGCTCTGCCCGACGCGCGAACTCGCCTTGCAGGTCGCCGAGGAACTGACCGCGCTCGGTCAGCACAAGGATCTGCACGTCGCGGCCATCTACGGCGGCACCTCGATGCGCCAGCAGTTCGACGCGCTCCGGGATGGCGCCGAGATCATCGTTGGCACGCCCGGTCGCGTTTACGACCACATCCGGCGCGGCTCGCTCGACCTGTCGCAGGCGCTGTTTGGCGTTCTCGACGAGGCGGACGAGATGCTCAGCCAGGGCTTTTACGAGGAGGTCACGCGCATTCTCGAACACCTGCCCGAGAGCCGCCAGACACTGCTCTTTTCGGCCACGGTGAGCGAGGACATCGAGCGGCTGATTCAGCGCTTCTGCCGCGATCCGGAGACCATCCTGCTCTCGGGCGACGACTACACGGTCGAGGGCATCGAGAACGTCCTCTACTACACGGTCGACGACTACCCGAAGCCGCGCAACCTCATCTACCTGGTGGAGATCGAGAAGCCTTCGAGCGCGATCATCTTCTGCAACACGCGCGACGACACCGCCCTGGTCAACGCCGTGCTCGCCCGCAACGGCTTCGACGCCGCCATCCTCAACGGCGATCTGCCGCAAAAGGAGCGCGAGCGCGTCATGGCCAAGGTCAAGCGCGGGCACCTCAGCTTCCTCGTGGCCACCGACATCGCGGCGCGCGGCATCGACATCAGCGACCTGACGCACGTCATCAACTACTCGCTGCCCGAGGATCCGGCGGTCTACCTGCACCGCGTGGGCCGCACCGGGCGCATCGGCAAAAAGGGCGTGGCCATCTCGCTCGTCTCCGGGCGCGAACTCTCGACGCTGACAGCGCTGGAGAAGCGCTTCGACATCAAGTTCACAGAGCGCAAGCTGCCGACAGCAGAGGAGGCGGGCGCGCTGTGGGCCGAGCGTCACATGGGGGCGCTGCGCGAAGTGGCGCGCGAGACGATCCACGAGTCGATGTTGCCGCTGGTGGAGGCGCTCAAGGCGTCCAAGGACGGCGACACGCTGATCGCGGCCATGCTCAAGGACTTCTTTGATCGGCGCAAAGCTCAGAAGGCCCAGGCCGCGGCGCGCTTTGACGAAGAGGGCGAGGCGGCGCCTGTCACGGGCAAATCAGGCGCCAAGAAAAAGGCCAGTTCGGCGCGCGACAAATCGCCTCTGCGCGCGGCCCGCTTCGAAGAGCCCAGGCGGCAGCAGGCGGCAGCAGGCGGCGAGGACGAGGCCTCAGGCGTGGCGACAGACGAGATCCGGCTGTGGACGAGCGCGAGCGAGGGCGACTTCGCGAACGATTCGGACTTCATCAAGCTCCTCGCGGCCAGGGCCGGGGTGGCCGAGGCGGCCATCGCGCGCGTTGATCTGGGCCGGGATTACGGCGCCCTCTTTGTCAAGCCAGAGGCTGTCGAACCGATTCTCGCGGCGAGCGGCTTCACGGTCGGCGAAGGCGACGCCCAGAAGGCGATCAGCGTCGAACGGCCCAAGCGCAGGCGCAGGCGACACAGCCGCAAGTGATTCGCCCGGCGCGTTTCGCCCGAGCCCTCAACCCCCGATTCCGACCTGCGCCGACCAATCGTCTCCGACGCGCCAGCCAGGCTTTCAGAAGGTGACTCCATGAGCGTTTCGACTGTTTCTCCCGTGATCATCGATGGCCAGAGCCTCTCGCTCGAAAGCGTGGCGCGCGTGGCGTTCGATCGCGCCGAAGTTGTCCTCGACAAAGAGGCCGCCCGGCGCATCGAGGCCGCCCGTCAAGTCGTCGACACCGCGGCCAGCGGCGAGGCGGCGGTCTATGGCGTCAACACCGGCTTCGGCACCCTGGCCGAGGTCCGCATCGCCAAAGACGACCTCGCGCGGCTGCAAAAAAACCTCATCCACTCGCACGCGGCCGGCGTCGGCAACCCGCTCAGCCCCCCGGAGGCGCGCGCCCTGATGCTGCTTCGCGCCAACGTGCTGGCCAAAGGTCACTCGGGCATCCGCCTGTCGACCGTGCGCCTCGTCATCGACGCGCTCAACCGCGGCCTCGTTCCCGTCGTCCCCGAGCGCGGTTCGGTTGGCGCCTCAGGCGATTTGGCCCCGCTCGCGCACCTGGCCCTGGCGCTTATCGGCGACGGCGAATTCTTCCTCGACGGCGAACGCCTGCCCGCCCGCGTGGCGCTCGAACGCGTTGGGCTCACCCCCTGCGTCCTCGAAGCCAAAGAAGGCCTCGCGCTCGTCAACGGCACCCAGGCCATCTGCGCCGTCGGCTCCCTCGCCTGCCTGCGCGCCGAAAAACTCTGCCGCCTCGCCGACCTCGCCGGCGCCATGACCCTCGAAGGCCTGCTCGGCTCGCACCGCCCCTTCACCGACAAACTGCACACCGCGCGCCCCCATCCGGGCCAGAGCGCGGCCGCCCGCCACCTGCGCGAGCTGTTGCGCCACAGTGAGCTCGTCGAGACGCACCGCCACTGCAAAAAAGTCCAGGACCCCTATTCCTTGCGCTGCATGCCCCAGGTCCACGGCGCCTCCCGCGACGGCGTCGCCTTTGCCCGGCGCGCGCTCGACATCGAGATCAACTCGGCCACCGACAACCCGCTCGTCTTCGCCGACACGGCCGAGATGATCTCCGGCGGCAACTTCCACGGCCAACCCGTCTCGCTGGCCCTCGATGTCCTGGCGATGAGCGCCACCCAGCTGGCCTCGATCAGCGAACGGCGCGTCGAACAGCTCGTCAACCCGGCGCTCTCAGGCCTGCCCGCCTTTCTCGCGCCCGACAGCGGCCTCAACTCCGGCTTCATGATTGCCCAGGTCACGGCCGCCGCGCTCGTCGTCGAAAGCCGCATCCTCTGCCATCCGGCCTGTGTCGATTCGATCCCCTCCTCCGCCGGACGCGAAGACCACGTCTCGATGGGCATGACAGCCGCCCTCAAGGCGCGCCAGGTCATGGATTTTGTCCGCACGGTCCTCGCCATTGAATTGCTCGTGGCCGCCCAGGCGCTCGACTTCCAGCACCCCAAAGGCAAGGCGGGCGAGGGTGTCGAAAAGGCCTTTGAGCGCATTCGCGCCGAAGTGCCATTCATGGCCGAAGACCGCGAATTACACCGCGATATCCGCGCCCTTGAGACCATGATCGACCATGGGGATTTTGACGATTTGTGATTTGAACGCGCAGTGAATGAAATATGCGCTTTCATCAAAACAAATCTCGCGAAAACAGCCGCGTTTTATCCTGGGAATCATCGTCGAAATGAAGAGCCTGTCTGGGACAGGCTTGGGCGACATGGTTTTGACAGCGATCCCCCCCCCTAAAAATCTGTCCCGAATTATTTCTCTGTTCAACGAAATCGCAGTTTTTTCGAAAAGCCCGCCTCCCAAGGAAGATGAATGATGGTACGAACAATGAAAAACTCCGGGATTGAGTGGGTTGGGGAGGTGCCAGAGACGTGAACGCGAATTCGATTAAAGTATTGCTGTTCAGTCTTAAGCGGCTTCCCGTTCGATTCAAAACACTTTAGTTTGACAGAGGGTTTCCCACTTATTCGTATCCGTGATATTACATCCGGTTGCACAGAAACACGATACAATGGGCCCTTTGATGACAGCTACTTTGTTAACAACGGCGATTTGCTGGTTGGTATGGACGGCGATTTCAATATCCGCCTTTGGGATGGATATGACGCTTTGCTTAATCAAGGATGCTGCAAAATCATTGAAGAGCAGGGCGTAATTCGGTCTTTCCTCTTTTATTGCCTCCCGTTTCGGTTGAAGTGGGTGAATGACCTTACATACGCAACAACGGTCAAGCATCTATCTACTGGCGATAAAACCGTTATGTTCGCGCCAAGCGTTTCCGAGCAGCGCCGCATCGCCGATTTCCTCGACCGAAAGTGTTCCGAAATTGATGCGGTGATTGAAAAGACAAAGATCACCATTGAGGAATACAAAAAGCTCAAGCAATCAATCATCACAGAGGCGATCACCAAAGGCGTGCGCGGCCCAAGGAAAATGAAGGATTCCGGGATTGAGTGGGTGGCCGACATTGCTGACGCGTGGGTTATGAGCCGTATCGGCCCGCACTACAGCATTGTGCTTGGCAAGATGCTTTGTGATAAACAACTTACAGAAGAATACACTTTGGAACCTTACTTCTGTGCTGCAAACATCCATTTTGATGGGGTGTCACAAGAACAGCAGAAGCAAATGTGGTTTTCCCCTGCGGAAAAGGTTTCGTATTGTATACAAAACGGTGACTTACTTGTCGTTGAAGGTGGCGCGGGGGCTGGTGGCGCTGCGATTGTTGATGTTCTTGAATAACCCACCTATGTTCAAAACTCCGTAATGATAGTTCGTGGACAGTCAGGACAGACCAATCGCTATCTGCGCTGCTGGATTGAGTGCCTTATTAAGAAAGGCTATGTCGACGTGGTTTGTAATAAGGCAACAATTCCGCACTTCACAAAGGATAAGCTTGCAACAATGCCTGTTCCGGTTGTTCCGATTGATGAGATGGAAGAGATTGCAGACTACCTCGACGAAAAGTGCGCCGCGCTCGATACCCTCATTTCCAAGAAAACCAATTTGCTCACTGAGCTGGAAACCTACAAGAAGTCGCTGATTTATGAATATGTGACGGGAAAGAAAGAAGTGATAACCATGGGGACCGAGTTGAGTGATATTCATTAATCAAAAGTCGATTCAAAGTTTTGAATCGACATTTCGGGTCATTGTTCCGAATTGACCTTGGCACGACATTGTCTTGAATCGACATCGACGCGTCAAAGTCCTGAATTGACATTGGCGTGTCGGCCGCCGACGTGCCCCGAACGACCGAATTTAATTCGTCATTATGCGAGAGTGAAAAACCCATGTTTTTTCCCTCTCGCGCTCTCCCTTTTCCTTGCGCGAGCCGTCGGTCCTCGCTCCCACCTAAAGGTGGGGCCGGCTGCGGGCCGCCGGACAAATGCCCGCCCTAAGCGCCTCAATGGCCTGTTTTATTTGCTCGATTTAATTTTGAACGACTCGATGGGCCAGATTCGGCGCTTGGGCGGCAAAGCAATGCCACCGTGGTGAC
>JAFVYB010000034.1 GCA_017500825.1 Myxococcaceae bacterium
CCAGCACCTCCGCCCCGTCAAAATACACGTTGGCCAAATTAAAATCATCGAATCATTTGGGGAAGCCCGTTTGGGGGAGAAAACGCGTTTTTGAATAAATTAAATCGAGCTAATTTAGGTCAAAATCAAATCAAAACAAAATTAAATTGCCCCGCGCTGAAGCGGTCTTTGAATTGCCGTGCGCTTTAAGCACAAAAAAACAAAGGTGTGCGCTGAAGCGCAAAAACAATAAAAAACCGCCTCCTGGAGAGAGGAGGCGGTCGGATAAGGCGCAGGCGATAAATTTATTCAAACCATCGCCTGAACGCCTGGGGGAAAGGCGCCATCGATTTTATTTTCCGTAATACGCCTTGAGGTAGAGATCTTTAATCTCGCTGATCAAGGGATAGCGCGGGTTGGCATTGGTGCACTGGTCGTCGAACGCCTGTTCAGCGAGTTCATCGAGCTTCTCCAGGAATTCCTTTTCGGGGATTCCGTATTCCTGAATGGTCGCCGGCAATTCGAGGGTGGCCTTGAGTTTGTCGACGGCGCTGATCAGGGCTTCGACGCGCGCCGAGGCGTCCATGTCGGGCGTGGTCAGGTGGAGATAGTCGGCCAGCATTCCATAGCGCTCTTTGGCCTCGGGGCACTTGTATTGCGAGAAGGTGCCCTGCTTGGTCGGCTTGCTCGTGCCGTTGAAGCGGATGACGTGGCTGATGAGCAGCGCGTTGGCCAGGCCGTGCGGCACGTGGAAGGCGGCGCCCAGTTTGTGCGCCATCGAGTGGCAGAGGCCGAGGAAGGCGTTGGCGAAGGCCATGCCGGCGATGGTCGAGGCGTGGTGCATCTTTTCGCGCGCCTGCTGGTCGCTGGGGTGCTGGTAGCTGACGGGCAGGTATTTGAAGACGAGCCGCGTGGCCTCGATGGCGAGGGCGTTGGTGTATTCGCTGGCCATGATGGAGACGCGCGCTTCGAGGGCGTGAACGAGGACGTCGATGCCGCTGTAGGCCGTCAGCTTCTTGGGCAGACTCATGACGAGCTCGGTGTCGACGATGGCCATGTCGGGCGTCAGCTCGTAGTCGGCGAGCGGGTATTTTTGGCCGGTCTTCTCGTCGGTGATGACGGCGAAGGGCGTGACCTCGGAGCCGGTGCCGGAGGTGGTGGGAATGGCGATGAGCTTCGCCTTCTGGCCGAGCTTGGGGAATTTGTAGACGCGCTTGCGAATGTCCATGAAGCGCATCGCGATGTCCTCGAACTGCACCTCGGGGTGCTCATAGAGCAGCCACATGATCTTGGCCGCGTCCATGGGCGAGCCGCCGCCGATGGCGACGATGACATCGGGTTTGAAGGCCTGCATGCGCTCGACGCCCTTGTAGGCCGAGCCCAGCGTCGGGTCGGGCTCCACGTCGCTGAAGACCTCCATGCGGAAGTTCATCTCTTCGAGGCGGTCCATCAGGTCGTTGAGCATGCCGGCGTTGTAGAGGAAGCGGTCGGTGACGATGAAAGCGCGCTTGCGGCCGTCGTCCGCCAGGTCGCGGATCGCCTCGTTGAGGCAGCCGTATTTGAAGTAGACCTTGGGCGGAACCTGGAACCACAGCATGTTCTCGCGGCGCTCGGCGATGGTCTTGACGTTGAGCAGGTGCTCCGGCGTGACGTTCTGGCTCACGGAGTTGCCTCCCCAGGACCCGCAGCCCAGGGTGAGCGAGGGGTCGAGCTTGAAGTTGTAGAGGTCGCCGATGGCGCCCTGGCTGGAGGGCATGTTGATCAGCGTGCGGCAGGTCTTGGTGTGGGCGCCGAACTCGGAGATGCGGGCCAGGTTGGAGGGGTGGGTGTAGAGGACGCTGGTGTGGCCGAGGCCGCCGAAGTCGATGAGATCCTGGGCGCGCTTGAGCGCCGCGTCAAAGTCGGCCGCGCGATACATGGCGAGCACGGGCGAGAGCTTTTCGTAGCTGAAGGGGTGTCCGTCGCCGACGCCGTCTGTCTCGCCGATGAGGACCTTGGCGCTTTTGGGCACGTCGACACCTGCCAGCGCGGCGATGTCGTGGGCGCTCTGACCGACGATCTTGGCGTTGAGGCGACCGTCGATGATGAGGACGCGGCCGACCTTTTCGGCTTCCTCGGCGCTGAGGATGTAGGCGCCGCGCTTGATGAACTCGGCCTTGACCGCCTCGTAGATGGCCTCGACGACGACGACCGACTGCTCCGAGGCGCAGATCATGCCGTTGTCAAAGGTCTTCGACTGGAGCACCGAGCTGACCGCCATCTCGATGTCGCACGTCTCGTCCATGACTGCCGGCGTGTTGCCCGCGCCAACGCCAAGCGCCGGGGTGCCGCTGGAATAAGCCGCCTTGACCATGCCCGGGCCGCCGGTGGCGAGGATGAGACTGATCGCCGGACTCGCCATCAGGTGCTGGCTCTGGGCCACGGTCGGCTCCTCAATCCAGCCGATGATGTCCTCGGGCGCGCCCGCCGCGACAGCCGCGTCACGAACGATCTTGGCGGCAGCGACGGTGCTCTTCTTGGCGCGCGGATGGGGGCTGAAGATGATGCCGTTGCGCGTCTTGAGCGCGAGCAGCGACTTGAAGATGGCCGTCGAGGTGGGGTTGGTGGTCGGCACGATGCCGGCGATGAGGCCGACAGGCTCGGCGATCTTGATGATGCCGAACGAGGGATCGCGCTCGATCTCGTCGCACGTCTTGAGGCTCTTGTATTTGTTGTAGACCTCCTCG
Organism: Myxococcaceae bacterium; assembly: GCA_017500825.1. Lineage (GTDB taxonomy): Bacteria > Myxococcota > Myxococcia > Myxococcales > UBA5297 > UBA1203. The sequence goes on from JAFVYB010000034.1 coordinate 2,706, forward strand.
GAGGCGAAGTGATTCTTGATGACCTTGTCCTCGACGAGTCCCATCCCCGTCTCCGCGACAGCCATCTTGGCGAGCGGAATACGCGCCTCGTTTGCGGCCAGGGCAGCGGCGCGGAAGATGCGGTCCACCTGCTCCTGCGAATAGCTCGCGTATCGCTGCTGCGCGGCCTGGACGCGGGCGATCACCGCTTCGAGTTCGGCGCGCTCGCGTTCCTCGTCCGAGATGGCGGCAGACGTTACGACCGGGACAACCGCCTCGTTCTTCTCCTCACTCTTCGTCTTCTTCATCTGGGGGCTCCTTCACGTTGAGTGCGACAGCGCGCACGGGATGGGGGGTTGACGACTTTTAATATCGATATTTTTTTACCTAACTTCGGTTCCGCCTCTAGCCATTTCAGATTCACCTGTCAAGGAAGCAACTGGGCTCTTGTTACTTTGTTTGGAGGCGACGCCCACCTGCGCGCACAGGCTGGCGCTGACGCGTCCGACAATACGGGACAGACTTATCGATGTGAAAAAACAGCGCCCTCGCGCGGCACGTTCAGGGGATAGCCACCGCGTTCCGCGTCCAGCGCGGCGCCCAAAAGAAAGGCGTCCACTGAGAGCTTCAGCCAAGCCAGGAAGATCACCGCGCCTCCCAGCGCCCCATAGGTGAGCTCATAACGGCCAAAGTTCTGGACGTAGACAGAAAATCCCCAGGAGAGCGCCATCCAGACAGCCACGGCCAAAATCGCGCCGGGCGAGAGCAACGGACCGCGCCGTCGCCTGTGAGGCAAAACGCGCAGCAGGATGCCGAAAACCAGGGCGATGAACAGGCCCGCCAGAGGCAGGCTGAGCGCGTGGGCCAGAGCGCTGAGGGCACCGAGGTCGAGCCAGTCGAAGAAGCTCGGCGCGACAATCGCCAAAAGCGCCGCGACAAGGACAAATCCGGCAAGGCCCAACGTCACCCCAAAGGCGAGAAGTCGCGTCCGCCACCAGGAACGCGTCTGGGGAAGGCCGAAAATCTGGTCGAGGGCCCGCTGCAGGGCGCGAACGCCGCTGGAAGCGCTGAGGACAGTCAAAAGCGCGCTCGCCGTGATGAGGCGCGGGGCGCGTGATCCCACCAGAGAGCGAAGCCGCTCGCGCAAAGGGTCGACGACCGCGGGGGGCGCAATGCGCGAGAGCTCATCGAGCAAAAGGTCGAGGCTGTCCGGCGCGATAAAAAGACGCGCCAGCCCGACGAGAAAAAAAAGAAAAGGAAAAATCGAAAAGAGAAGCCTGAATGCCACTGCCGCCGACAGAGACCATGAAGCGCTCGTCCTCAACCGCGCCGAGATGGCGCGGACAAAACAGACAAAACGCGCGGCCATGAATTGTTTCCAACGGCGCCTCAGTCCCCAAAGACACTCGCGCGGGTCAAAAAAGCACGGCATGATAAAGAATTTGTCCAAGGGACCAGACAGGACCACTGCCCAAATGATCTTTTGTTTTTAATACGCTGCCGATGGATTCACTTCTACCCACAAATTGATTTCAATTTACAAACGACCCTTTCATCGTTTCGAATGGACATGGGCACGACATTGTCTTGAATCGACAACGATACGTCAAAAACGACACGTCAAAGTCTTGAATTGACATTGGCGTGTCGGCCGCCGACGTGCCCCGAACGACCGAATTTAGTTCGTCATTGTGCGAGAGGGAAAAACCCATGTTTTTTCCCTCTCGCGCTCTCCCTTTTCCTTACGCAACCGTCGGTCCTCGCTCCCACTAAAGG
>JAFVYB010000035.1 GCA_017500825.1 Myxococcaceae bacterium
CCTCCCTCCATCACCTCCCGCCCCGTTAAAATACACGTCCGGCAAATTAAAATCTGCGAATCATTCGGGGGAGCCCGTTTGGGGGGTGTTTTGGGAGGAATTTCGTGGAGAATTGAACAATTGCCGGGCATTCAAGCGCGAAAATCAACAATTGCCCCGCGCTGAAGCGGATTTGAATTGCCGTGCGCTCAAGCACAAAAAACAAAGGAGCGCGCTGAAGCGGTTTGAGGTTGGCGCGCGCGTCAAGCGCATTGTTTTGCGCGGCGCCCGAGTGGAAACGCGGCTTTTTGATATCGAAAACACGTCTTTGAATTCGGAAACCGCGTCTTTAATCGTGGAAGCGCAAAAATAATAAGGAATCGCGTTTTTTATCAGGTGGCGCTCAGGCGCGAAAATCAATAGAGGGCGCCGCCATGAATCGCCCCCCGAATCCCTCTTCTTATGTGGCCGCGCGCCGCGATGGCGCTGACATCCCTGACCTTCACGAGCGCTGTCTGAGCATTCTGCGCGAGGAACTCGTCGGCGCCATGGGCTGCACTGAGCCGATTTCGCTCGCCTTTGCCGGTGCCCGGGCGCGTCAGGTGCTCGGCGCCATGCCGGACCGCGTCATTGCCCATTGCAGCGGCAACATGATCAAGAACGTCCGCTGCGTCACGATCCCCAACTCGGGAAACATGATGGGCATCGAGGCTGCCGTGACGCTTGGCATCGCTGGCGGCAACGCCGAGGCGGGCATGGAGGTCCTGCGCGACATCGACGAGACGCATCGCCAACAGATGCACCGCCTGCTCGACGAACACCGCTGTCAGGTGCGCTTCCTCGAATCGGACAAGCCGCTGCACATCGCGCTGGAGCTCTGGCGCGGCGACGAACACGTCGAGCTCGAAATTCAGGGCGCGCACACCAATATCGTCCGAATTGTCAAAAACGGTGTCACGCTCCTCGACCGGCGCGACGAGGGCGAGGTGCCGCGCCACCAGACGGATCGCTCCTGTCTGAGCATCGAGCGCATCAAGCGCTTTGCCGACGAGGTCGCGATTGAGGCGATCAAGCCGACGCTCGATCGCCAGATCCAGTGCAACATGGACATCGCTTACGAGGGCATGGCTGGCGATTACGGTGTGGGCATCGGACGCATTATTCGCGACAGCCACCCCGAGAGCGTTCTTATGCGTATGAAGGCCTACACGGCCGCCGCTTCTGAGGCGCGTATGGGCGGCTGCGAGATGCCGGTGATCATCAATTCCGGCAGCGGCAATCAGGGCATCGCTTCCTCGGTCCCGGTCATCGTCTACGCCCGCGAAAAGAGCCTTCCCCAAGAGCGGCTCTACCGCGCGCTCGCCTTCGCCAACCTGCTGACCATCTACCAGAAGGAATACATCGGGCGGCTGTCGGCCTTTTGCGGCGCGGTCTCGGCCTCGTGTTCCAGCGGCACGGCACTCACCTACATCTGTGGCGGCACGCTCAAGAACATCAAGGACACCATCGACAACACCCTGGCCAACATCCCCGGCATCATTTGCGACGGCGCCAAGGTCTCCTGCGCCGCCAAGATCGCCACCAGCCTCGACGCGGCGGTCATGGCTCATGAGATGGCCATGCGCGGTCAGGCCTACGGCGCCTTCACCGGCATCCTCCAGGGCGAGATCGGCGCCACCATCAGCTCGGTGGGCTACATCGGGCGCGTCGGCATGGTGCAGACCGACCGCGAGATCATCCACTTGATGATCGGTCACTAGACACCGGCCTCGCGGAATTTGGACGCGCGTCTAAAAATGGCGGTCCAAACGGCGTTTTCTCAAGCCCGGAACGCGCCTCTGACCGTGGCCTGGCGCGGAATAACTGGACAGGCGTCTCATAAAAAGTCCGCCTCAGGCGTTCATGTCCGCCGCGAACGCGATGACCGCCCGCAGTTATTTGACAAATGTCTCAAAATGGCTGCCTGAACGGCTGGGAAAAGGGCAGGGGAGTGGGCGTCGCTCCAGATGGCGCGCGTTTTTTTAGACGGTCGACTAAAAATGTCCCGAGAAAAAGCGCGCCAGCATTGGACGCTTGTCTAAAAACAGGCGCTTCGGCACGACAGGACGCGCTGTCGTCAGGCGAGGCGTTCGCGACTCTTGGACGCTTGTCTAAAAACGCTCAGGACTCGCGCGTGATGCGAATGAACTTGCGCTCGCCGAGACCCTCGATGCGCGGCACAGCCACCCCGACTTCCTCTCGCCAGAAACGTTCGCTGGCGATCAGATCGACGATTTCGCGCAGGTGTCCGTCCTGGCTGAAGACCACGCCGCCGACGCGCAACTTGGGAAACAGGTGCACCAGGCAGGCGCGCGTCGAAGAGAGGAGGTCGACGTCGAGGAGCATCAGATCGATCGGCCCGGCGTCGAAGCGCGGCATCGTCTCCTCAAAGAGGCCCTTGTGCAGCACGCAGCAGCGCGGACAGCCAAAGCGCTGCAGATGGCGCGTGACCGTGGGAATCCGGCCAGTGAAGGCGCCCTTGAAAAAGACCACTTCCGAGCCGTCGAGACGCGTCAATCGCTCGCTGTTTTCGGGAATGCCGCGAAACGAGTCGAACAGGTGCAGCGTTCCCCCCAGCCGCGAAACCAAAAGGCTCAGCTTGGCGCTGCTCGCGCCCTTCGCCACCCCCGCCTCGACCACCGTCAGCCCTGCCCGGCGCCCCAGCCTCAAAAGCGCGTCTGCCACCACCAACATTTCCGCCTGCGTGTGAAAACAGCGAATCGCGTTCGTCACCGCCACAAAACGCGCCACCAACTCAATCCGCTCCACCACTGAAAACGGCTCCGCGTATTCCGCGCACAAAAAATTCAGCAATGCCGCGCGATCGCGCGTCGCCAATAGCCCCAGCGATTTGATCCGCCGATACAGCGACCCCGGCCCGCGCGTGCCAAACATCAACGGCCGTCCCCGCGCCTTTCGCGGACGCGATTTCCACAGGGGAAGTGAATTTTGTTTTGTCATGGCTGGAATTCCTTTGCTGGATTTTGGACGCGCCGCGCTCTCCATGCCTGCCGCCGCTTTGCAAGATTTTAATGCAAGGCGCCCAGACTCATTCGCGTTGAATTGACATGCTGAAGCCTGTTTTGTAAAAGGGCGGGACTTTTTCATGGCGCGGTTCGCGTCATTTATATAACAGGAGTGTCAGAAATGAATGCCTCCCCCGTCAATGTCAGTCCGAACCAAAAAATCTGAATGAAAACATTTCAACGGAAGACATTTGGCAATCTCTGGAGACTCAAAGAAATACTCGTCGAATTCTGTTTAATCTTTTATTCATCGTTCCCAGTGCAGCGCTTTTCTTTGATCTTATTGGATGGCGTCTCTTTTGGTCGCTTGTTGTCGCGATAATAATTGTAAAAATCATGGCGACAAGTCATATGACGGAAAAAATTGCGGCGATAAAGGCGATAAAATTAAAAGTCATCTACGACACCGCAAAAATAGATATGGACAAATTTCAAGCGCTTCAGGACGCTGTCAGCGCGAGTGGCGGGGCGACTTTATGGGAATTGGGCGGCGAGTTGAGCGAACCAGACCCCAATGGCGGGCGAAGGTCGAGTCTCCAAAGAGAGGCCCGGGCAAACGCGGACAAAATGCCAGCCTGGATAAGTTCCAATGTCCAGGTAAGCTCATTCGAGTTCCGGGGGCGCTCGATATTCTTTTTTCCGGACAGGGTCGTTGTCGACGACGGTAATAAAATGGCGACCGTCCCATACTCGCAAATAGATTGTGTCGTCTTTTCTTTGAATTATATCGAGGATATTTTCGATGCGCCCGCAGCGCCGATCGTCGGCTGGACATGGCTTAGATGCAAAAAAGATGGCACCCGCGATTTGAGGTTTAAGGATAATAGAAAGATTCCGATAAAATTGTATGAGGTAATGAATCTGTCCGATCGCAATGGCTTTGATGAGACGATTATGTTTTCAGGTCAAAACGTCGCGTCGGATATTTTGAAGGCCATCAATCAATATAAGGTAAATTTTAAGGAGAACGTCATTTTGGAGCTCAGGTGAGAACGCGGTTTAAAAAAACGCGTGGCGCTTGAGTCGCGGCGCGTCCGTCAAAAGATATTTTTAAACATCAATCTGTCGGTGGCCCCGATGTTGATTCAGGAAAACGGCGTCCTGGGCGGCGACGCGGTGGCAGAGGCAAAAACTCATTCTGGTGGAGAGCTGACGCGCGCTGATTTTCTTTAGGATTTTCGCGGGCCTTCTCCTGTATGGCGCGCCGCCTGTCGGCTTTTTGCCGCCCTTCACCGGGCCGAACCGAACCTCACGGGACGGCCCTTCTTCTTTTCACGCGTTCCTGTCCGTTTGACACGCCCGCGAGGAGTCCACGCCATGAAGCGCTTCACCGCCGCCGCTGTTCAGTTCGCGCCCGTCCCCATGTCTGATCCGGACTGTGTCCAGAAAAACCTCGATCGCGCCCACGCGTGGCTTTGCGCCGCCAAGCGCCAGAGTCAGGCCGAGCTCTTTGTGCTGCCCGAGAGCTTCACCACCGGCTTCACCCCGGTCGGCGGCAGGCGCGCCCTGTGGAACGCCGTCGACGCCATTCCCGGTCGCCTCACCGATGTCGGCGTCGCCTGGGCCAAAGAGCTCGACGCCTACATCGTCTTCCCCACCTACGAGCGCGGCGAGACCGAGGACATCGTCTACAACAGCGCGGCGCTCATCGGGCCGGAGGGGCTCGTCGGGGTCTATCGCAAGACGCATCCCTTTGCCTCCGAGCGCCTGTGCGAGGGCGAAGGGTGGACCACGCCGGGAAGCGAGCCATTCTGCGCTCAGACGCGGCTGGGAAAGATCGGCATCGTCATCTGTTACGACGGCGACTTCCCCGAGCTTTCGCGCGTCACGGCCCTGCGCGGCGCCGAGGTCATCTGCCGACCGTCGGCCTTCATGCGCACCTTCGACCACTGGGAGCTGACGAACCGGGCGCGCGCCTACGACAACCACGTCTATTGGATCGCCACCAACGCCGTGGGACTCGACGCCAGCGGCGCCTACTGCTTCGGCGGCTCGATGATCGTCCACCCGAACGGCGTGAAACTGGCCCAGGCGCGAGGGGGCGAAGAGGTCGTCTGGGCCGAACTCAACAGCGATCCCATCCGCACGGTCACACCCAACAGCAGCGCCGAACAGCATTTCGACCACCTGCAGGACCGCAATCTGAAGGCCTACGCCGACATCCTCACCGAGGGGCAAAGCGCCTTTGAGCCGGCCCGCCGCGTGCCCTACGCGCGCTGAGTCGCCCGCCCGCTCCAGAATCGTCCTGACGAGAGCCATGACATGTCCAGCGAACTGAAGAGCGCCGCCGCCAGCCTGTTGTGCGTCGGCTTTGAGCACGACCCCGGGCGCGATCCGAACGGCGCGCCGTTTCCAGAAGCCACCGCCGAACTGCTGCGCATGGGCGTCAGCGGGGTCATCCTCTTTCAGCGCAACATCCGATCGCCCGGGCAGCTGGTGCGCCTGAACGCCGCCCTCAAGCGCGCCGCGTCAAACCGCCTGCTCCTCGCCGTGGATCAGGAGGGCGGGCGCGTGGCCAGGCTGCGACATCTGCCCTTCAACGATCTGCCACCTGCGCGGACGCTGGGCGAAACAGGCAATGAGCGCCGGGCCTTTACGCGCGGCATGACGCTGGCGGGCGACCTCTCGCTCGTGGGTTTCGACGTGAATTTCGCGCCCGTGCTCGATGTGGACACCAACCCGCTCAACCCGGTGATCGGCGACCGTGCCCTGAGCGCCGATCCCCACGTCGTGGCGCGGCTCGGCGTGGCGCTGGCCAAAGGGCTGGAAGCCGGCGGCGTGGCCTCGTGCGCCAAGCATTTCCCCGGACATGGCGACACCGCGCAGGACAGCCATCTCGAACTGCCGCGCCTCAACCACGCGATGAAGCGCCTGCGCGAGGTGGAGCTCGTTCCCTTCCGCGCCTACGCGCGCGCCCGGCTCTCTGCCGTGATGAGCGCCCATGTCGCGTTCGACGCCATCGACCCCGGACTGCCGGCGACCTTCAGCGCCAAAATCCAGACGGGCCTGTTGCGCGCCGAGCTCGGCTTCGAGGGGCTCAACGTCTGCGACGACCTGGAGATGAACGCCATCGCCGCCCACTTCCCCATCGAGGAGGCCGCGGTGCGGGCCGTGCGCGCGGGCATCGACTGGCTGCTCGTCTGCCACCACCCTGAGGCCCAGCTGCGCTGCGTGGAGGCGCTCATCCATGAGGCCGAGCGTTCGAGCGATTTTCGCCGCCGTCTGAGGCAGGCCTACGCGCGCGTGCAGCGCTTTGTCGTCACCTGGTTCAGAGAGGTGACCGTGCGCGAGATCGCCGCTGTCGACCGCCTGATGCGCGACCTGTCGCTCACCGACGAGACGCCCCCGGCCTACATCGACGACCCCACCGACTATCTCGACAAACTCCGCGCGAAGACCGGCGCCTGACCCACCCGGCGCCCGACTCAGAGATCATTCCCGCGCCCGCCTCCGCGCGCGGGCTTGCGCAGAAAGGAAGACCGCCATGGGCCGCAGAGGCCTCAGCCGTGCCATTAAGCGCGTCGACGTGCCGCCCGAGGCGCTGGCGCGATACGTCATCTCCTGGCGATTCGAGGACGAGCTCAGTCTCTGCGGACGCGCCCTGCCCGACATCACCGCGCGCGCCCTCTTTGGCGTCGAGGCGCCGCTGGAGCTCGAAGTCGGCTGCGGCACCGGCGAGTTTTTGTGCGCGCTGGCCCAGAGCCATCCCGAACGGTGCTTTCTCGGCGTCGACCCCTCGACACAGTCGCTGCGCTTCGCCGCGGGCCTGGCCTTTGAAGCCAACCTCGACAACCTGCGCCTCGTCCGCGCGCCCGTCAGCGGCCTCTACCCCCACCTCGTCCCAGAGGCGCTGAGCGCGACCTACGTCCACTTCCCCGACCCCTATGTCCGCTCGCGGCGCGTCCACAAAGTCGTCAACGCCGACTTCTTCAGCCGCCTTGCCCGGGCCACGCGAACGGACGGCACGCTCAGCCTGGTCTCGGATCATGAGGCGCTCTTTTTCGAGGCGCTCGCGCTTGTCGAGGCAGCCCAGGCCGACTGGGAGAGGACGCATAACGAGCGCTTTCTCAGAGGTTTCACGCCGCCGGTGAAGTCGCGCTACCAGCTCAAGTGGGAGCGCTACCGCGTCGAGGCGCTCAGGTTCGAGGCGCGGCGTCGCCAGTCCGCCAGTTCCCGCTGAGAGGTTCGAATTGGTCGCCTTCACCCTCTTCCGCCGCGTGCGCCATGGGCTCGTCGTCGGGCTCATCGTCGGCCTCTTTGCCAGCGCCCTGGTCAACTTCCGCCCCTCGACGCTCGTCGAGCAGTCCGAAGCGCCCAGCGGCCTGTCCGCCTGGATCGAGCGCGCCGAGTTCGCCCTCTTCGACCTGCGCATGCGCCTGCACGCCCAAAACGGCGCGGCACAGGCACCCATCGCCTTTGTCAACGTCGACGAAGAGTCGCTCGCCGGTCCCTTGGCCGCCCGCCGTCCCTGGCCTTGGAAGCGCGCGCATCTGGCCGACCTCGTCGCCGAGCTCAACCGCCTCGGCGCCCGCGCCATCGTCATCGAACCCGAGTTCCTCGCCCCCCGCGCCACCGTCGAGGAGGAGCGCGCCTTTGCCAAACGCCTGGCCGCGTCAGGCAACGTGATCCTCGGATTCGCCTTCACCGAACTGAAGCCCGAGCCCTCGCCGACACTCGGCCGCTTTGCCTTTGCCCAGGGAAGCTTTGACACCCGTGAGGAGGCCCTCGCCCAGGCCACGCGCCTCATCGAGCGTCCGCGCGACGCCGTCTTCCTCATCGAGGAGGCGGGGCGATTCACCCTGTGGCGCGGCGGGTTCACCAGCCAGGCCGAAGCTAGAAGCGCCGCCATGGCCCATGCGACGAGCGCTCCCCAGGCGCCCACCCCGGCCAGCGCGCCGCCGGTCCGCGAGCTGACGACCCGGGAGACCTTCCTGCGGGTGACGCGCGACCTCGTCTTTGCCGAGACGGCCGCCATGGACCACCCCGACTTGAGCGACTTTCCCGCCACCTTCCGCTCGCTCAGGACGCTGCCCCTGCCGCTGATGATCGAGGGCATCCACTTTGGCGCCATGGACCTCGACCCCGAGTTCGACGGCGTGGTCCGCCGCGTGCGCCCCGTCATCCGCGCCGACGGCAAGTTCTACCCAAGCGTCGCCCTCACCGCCGCGCGCCTCCTCCACAAGGACACGCCCGCCAAGGTCACGCGCCGCCACCTGCTCCTCGGCGACAAGGCGTTCGCCCTCGACGATCAGGGCCGCCTCGGCCTGCGCTTTTACGGCGAGCCCACCGGCCGCCGCCGCGCCGCGTATCCCTATCCGGAGATCAGCGCGCGCAGCGTCTTCAACAGCGCCGAACGCCACGCCCAGGGCCGCGTCACCGAGCGCCATCTTCAGGAGAGCGTCGCCGGCAGGGTCGTCTTCCTCTCGCGCACCGCCTCCAGCCTCCACGCCGCTGTCCCCACCCCGGTCGGCGATTTGGGCAGCAGCTTTGCCTGGGCCATGGCGCTCGAAGATCTCCTGCGGGGCGTCGACATCGCGCGCGCCCAAAAATCGTTCGACGGCTGGCTCACCTTTGCGATGGCCCTCGCCGGTGGCCTTGTCACCGCGCTCTGCATGCGCCTGTTGCGCCGCAAGACGACGATCTTCCTCTGCGCCAGCGTCAGCCTCTGCCTTCTGGCCAGCGTCGCCTTCTATCTGGAGCAGGCCTGGGGCGCCGGTCGCTGGGTGTCGCTCCTTTTGCCCGTCGCGACCTATCTGCTCGCCTGCGCACTCACCAACGCGGTCCTTTTGGCCGACGGCATGAGGGCGGTGGGCGCCATCTGGGACGCGCTCGGGCGCAGCCTGCCTGTCAAGAACACCGAACAGCTGATTCAGAGACCCAACGCGCTCACCCTCGACGGCGCGCACCACGAACTCACGCTGTGGCTCTTCGACCTCAGGGGTTTTTCCACTTGGAGCGCCGCGCTCGAACCCAAAACGCTCGTCAAGCTGATGAACGAGCTGTGGACCGCCCTGTCCGACGAGATCTGTCACACGAACGGCCAGCTCGACCGCGTCATGGGCGACGGCCTCTTCGCCTACTGGGGGATGCCGCTGGCAAACCGCCGCCACGCCCTCGACGCCTGCCGCTGCGCCCTCGCTGTGCGCACCCTGATCGAGCGTCGCGGCAAATCTTGGAAAAAGCGCTACGGCGTCGACATCGAGGGCGCCATGGCCCTGAGCGGCGGGCAGATGGTGGCCGGCAACTTTGGCTTTGGCGGCGAGCGACCGCGCGTCAACTACACGGTGATGGGTAGGCCACTGGGCGAGGTCAAACGGCTGGAGGCCATGAGCGAGCGCTGGGGCAACCGCATCCTGATGACCGACGAGGTCCACGCCCAAGTCGAAGAACAGGTCGAGTCGCGGCTGATTGGCGCGGTGCGGCTGAGTGAGCGGTCGGGCGAAACGCCAAGGCGCGTCTATGAACTGCTCGCGCTCAAGGGCGGTCTGACGCGGGAAGCCAGAGCGCTTCTGACGCAATACCAACAGGCCCAGGCCGCGACCGAAAAGCGCCAGTTCGCCGAGGCCGCCGAGATCCTGAAGGCCATCCTCGCCAAAGAGCCCGCCGACCTCCCTTCGCAGGTCCTGCTCGCCCGCTGTGAGCAGAGCCTCAAGATGCCGCCGCCCGAGACCTGGAGTGGCGTGTTCGAGGTCCGCTGATAGCTGCCCGTCGCGCCCGTTGCCCGGCCTGTGGCGTGGCCTGGCCTGGCCGGATTTGGATTAATAAAAGTGTTTTGGGCGTTTTGATTCGTTTGGAATGAATTGATTTCTTTTTGTTGGATTTCTTTTTTTGGGAAGGGTGTTTTTTTTGATTTTTTTTGTTTTTTTTATTTTCGACTTTGAAACACGCGGATTTAAATTATTTAAATTGAATCAGGGTGGGTCGCGCGTCGATGGATTTTTGATCCGTTCGGTTGGTTTCATTCGGAATGAATTATAAATATGAAAGATCCATTTTTTCGGCTTGCGGCAGTGAATCGGCGCGAACGCCTTTGGGGATGGGCAGCTGGCGGGCGATTTTGTCGAAAACGTCGAGCGCCTGTTCGAGGTGCGGTTTCTGGTGGGTTGGCATGATGCTGGTGCGGATGAGCGCCTGTCCGAGCGGCACGGCCGGGTAGACGACGGGGGTGGTGAAGACGCCGTCGTCGAGGGCCTGTTTGCAGGCGCGGAAGGCCAGCGATTCGGAGCCGATGAAGAGGGGGATGATCGGCGTCGTGCTGCCCATCGTGAAAAAGCCGATGTCTTCGATGCCGCGCTTGAAGAAGGCGACGTTGTCCCAGAGGCGGTCGAAGAGGGTTTGGTCGCTTTGCATGACGCGCAGGGCTGCGAGTGCCGCCGCCGTGGCCGACGGGGTGAGCGCAGCCGAGAAGATGAGTGTGCGCGCCTTGTGGCGCAGGTAGTCGATGACGGCGCTCTCTCCGGCGACGAAGCCGCCCATGCTGGCCAGGGCTTTGCTGAAGGTGCCGAAGATGAGGTCGATGTCGCCGCTGACGCCGGCGGCCGCCGCGCTGCCCGCGCCGTGTTTTCCGAGGACGCCGATGCCGTGCGCGTCGTCGATGTAGGCGCGGAAGCCGAATCGCCGTCGCAGATGGGTCAGGCGCCTGAGGTCGGCCACGCGGCCGGTCATGGAGAAGACGGCGTCGGTGACGACGAGGGCGTTTTCCCAGCGGGGATGTTCGCTGAGGCGGCGTTCGAGGTCGTCGAGGCCGTCGTAGATGACGACGCGTCCTTTGCCGGCGCGCGTGCCCTCGATCAGGCTGGCGTGGTTGTCGCGGGCGGAGAAGACGGCGCAGTCTTGGGAGGCGCACAGCTGGCTGACGGCGCCCAGGTTGGCGAGGAAGCCCGAGGCAAAGACGAGCGCGCTCGGTTTGCCGACGTGCCTGGCCAGTTCGCCTTCGAGGGTTTCGTGCAGGTCGAGGTTGCCGTTGAGCAGGCGCGAGCCGGTGCAGCTGGTGCCGTAGCGGTCGATGGCCTCGTGCGCCGCGCGCAGCACCTCGGGGTGGTGGGTGAGCCCGAGGTAGTTGTTCGAGCCCATCATGATCTTGCGCTGTCCATCGACAGAGACGGTCGGGCCTTCGGAGCCGTCGAGGGTGCGGAAATAGGGGTAGAGGCCCGAGGCCTTGATGAGCGTGTGATCCTGGAAGCGGTAGCAGGATTCGAAGATCTCCATGGCGACCTCGCACGGGGCGCGTCGCCGCGGGACACAGGGAACGCCCCGCGTTGTGACGGACATGCCGCGCGCGGGAGGGGAGGGGTGTCTTGGGGACGAGCCGTTCGCCGCCAAGGTGCGCATGGGCGCTGGGGCTCGCCAGAGGCCGCATCAGGGGCGTGAGGCGGCTCGACGCGGGGCCGGGGCGCGCGTGGCTGGCGGATCGATGGAGCGGCGTCTTGATGGGGGCCCAGGTGGCGTCTCAGGCGGGGCGTTTTGTGGCGGCTCTGGCGTGATCAGGATGGGCGCCAGATCATGGAACCGAGAACTGTCCTCATCACGGGCGCGCGCAGTGGGTTTGGGCGGGCGCTGACGCGGGAATTTGAGCGGCTGGGCGATCGCGTCATCGGGACGACGCGATCAGAGGCGCGGGCGGCGGCGCTGAGTCTTCAGGCCGAGGAACGCGGGCTTTTGACGCGCTATCTGCCGCTGGAGCTCACGCGGGCCGATTCGATCGAGGCGCTGGGGCGAAGTCTCAAGGCGGGCGGGATCGAGGTCGATGTGCTGATCCAGAACGCCGGGTTTGGCGTTTTTGGCGCCGTCGAGCTGTTCGACGAGGCGGGCGCGCGCCGACAGTTCGCGGTCAACCTGCTTGGGCCACTCCAGCTGGCGCGGCTGTTGCTCCCAGAGTTACGGCGCCGTCAGGGGATGATCGTCTGGATTGGCTCGATCGCCGGCCGCGTCGCGCTGCCGTTTCAGGCCCACTATTCGGCGAGCAAGGCCGCGGTGGCCGCGATGAGCGACGCTTTGCGCATGGAGCTGCGGCCGCTGGGGGTGCGCGTCTGTTGTGTCGAGCCGGGCGACTTCGCGACGGGGTTCACGCAGGCGCGCCACATCGAGCGGGACCAGATCGGGGTTTACGAGGCGCGGATGCGCTGCTGCCTGAAGAGCGTCGAACAGGACGAGCAGGAGGGGGCGCGTCCCGAGGTGCTGGCGCGCGCGGTCGCAAAGTTGACGCGGATGGAGGATCCGCCGGCGAGGCTGCCGATTGGGCCCAACGCGCGGCTCATCTGTCTGCTCGAACGCCTCTTGCCCGAGTCCTGGCGCGAGTGGGCGGTGCGCCGCGTTTACGACGTGTGAGTGCCGCCTTAGACTGGGCTGTCGCCGCCTTTGTTCTGGCCCTGTTCCGCGGGGGGGCTGGCCTTGGCTGTCAGCGCGGCGTCGCCGTCGCCTTTGTCGTCATCGTCCGCGCCGCTCATGCCCTGTTTGAAGTTGCGCAGCGATTTGCCGAGGGCCTTGCCGAGCGCGGGCAGGCGCGTGGAGCCGAAGAGGAGCAGCACGACGGCGAGCACGACGAGAATTTCAGTCCATCCAAGACGCACGGTTCACCTCGGGGCGGGTTGCCTGGGCGCGGGCAGATCCAGCGCGCGGGCGTGGAAGCGAAAAGTCATCGCGGGCAGCGCTTTATTCCGATCACGCGGGCGGCGTCCGAGGCCCGGCACCGACACCTGAGGCGCCGCGCCATCGCCAGAAGGGCGCGATGCGTGGCGAGTCGCTGAATCGGGGCAGGGCGCGATGCATTAAAAATCTTCGAAGGCTTCGTCGGCGGCGGATTGGGCGGATTGCGGTTCGTCGTCCTCCGCTTCGTCAAAGCTTTCGGCGTCTTCGGAGAGGTCGTCGGATTCGAAAAATTCGTCGTCGGAGAGGTCGTCGGATTCGAAGAAGTCGTCATCCTCGGCTGCCTGGACCGGCGCCGGGCGCGGCTGGGCTTTTTTGCGGGTCGTCTTTTTCTTTTTGACGGCCTTCTTTTTGGCTTTGCGCTTCTTGGGTTTTTTCTTTTTGGCGGGCTTGGGGCGTTCCTCGGCGGGCTTGGCGGCGGGCGTGCCGGACGCGGGCGGCTGCGGGGTTCCAGTCGAGGGCTGCGTCGCGGTCTCTGGCTGGGCGACGGCAGGCGTCGGCGCGCTGGGCGTGGCAGGCGCGGACTGGGCGGCGGGCGTCTGCGGGGCGCCAGGCGAGGGGGGAGGTGCCGTCGGCGTGGTGGTCGGCAGTGTGGGCGGCGTTGGCAGCGCCGGGGGCTCTCCCTGGCCGCCGAGCAGCAGGGTGAAGAGGATGAAGCCGCCTGCGATGGCGCCGACGAGGATGACGAGGAGTCGGATGTCGAGGCGCCGTCCATTGCCGTCAGCGCCGCCGAAGTCGAAGGCGCGCGTCTTTGTCTTTTGTTCGCTGGCGGGAACGCTCAGAGGCGGTTGCTTGTGCGAGGCTTTTTTGGGGCGCAGGACTTCGGGGTGGGTCTCGTCGTGGTTGTCTTCGTGGAACTCGGGGCGTCGCGCTTCGGAACGGGGCGTCGGGCCGGGGGAGGCGGGTCTTCTCGCGCGGGGCGGTTCGGGCGCGGGCGGCGGCGAGAGCTCGGTCTTGGGGACGTTGTCCGGCGCGGCCAGGGGCAGGGCGGGGATGGATGGTTCAGAGGGGCGGGCGCTGAGCCGATCGAATTCCTCGAAATCGCCTTCGAGCAGCTCGATGCCGTGGTCGGCGAAGATGTTCGTCTCGATGCGGCGCTGGGTGTCGAGCAGGGCGGGGGCGTTGCGGCGCGCGGTTGGCACCTTGAGCTGGTGCTGTGTCGGCTTTTGCGTCGAGGTCAGGCGTTTGGAGAGCTGGAAGCGCTCTTCGATGATGCCGCCGCCGACGATGCCCAGCGGGTGGAGCCGACCGGATTCGAACTTGCGGCGGGCGTCTTCGAGCCAGCGAAGTTCTTCTTTGAACGAGCTGGAGACGAGCTTGCCCAGGCGCGCGGTGTTGTCGCCCGGGTTGAAGCGTCGCTGGTAGCGTTCGAGGACGTTGAGGAACTCGGCGGCCGACTGGTAGCGCTCGTCGGGGCGGGTCCTGAGGGCGCGGTCGAGGATGGTTTCGAGCTGGGGGGCGATCTCGATGTCCATCTCGCGGAATGAGGGCGATCGGTTTTCTTCGATTTGCTCGATGAGCTCGCGGTCGTCCTCGGCGTCGAAGCGGATGCGGCCGGCCAGCGCCTCCCAGAGGACGAGCGCCGCGGAAAAGAGGTCGGAGCGGCTGTCGCTGGCCGAAGAGCGCAGGCGTTCGGGGGCGAGGTAGGAGAACTTGCCCTTGATCATCCCGGCCTTGGTCTTGTCGGCCAGGCGGTCCTTGGCTTTGGCCACGCCGAAGTCGATGAGCTTCACCTCGCCGTTGGGGCCGAGCAGCAGGTTGTCGGGCGAGATGTCGCGGTGGACCAGGTTGAGCGGCCTGCCGTTCGCGTCGCGCTTGTTGTGGGCGTAGTCGAGCGCCTTGAGCATCTGGATGGCGACTTCGACGGCGCAGGCCTGCGGCAGATGGCGCCCCTGGACTTTGAGCTTGTCGATCAGGGCCGCGAAGTTGGGCCCGAGGAGCAGCTCCATGACGATGAAGTAACCGCTCTCATCGCAGGCGAGCTCGTAGAGCTGGGCGATGTTCGGGTGCTTGAGCTGCGAGGTGATGCGCGCCTCGTCGATCAGCATCTCGACGAAGTTGGTGTCCTCGGCGCGTTCCGGGAGGATGCGCTTGACCGCCACCAGTGAGTCGTAGTCGCGGGTGCCGAGCCGCCGGGCCCGATAGACCTCGGCCATGCCGCCCTTGGCGATTTTGTCGAGAAGTTCGTAGCGGTTGCTGGGAGTCGGGGGCATGGCGCGTCAAGAGAGCGGAGAGACTGTGTCGCTCACCCCTGAAGCGGCGCGCGTTCCTCATGGCGCAGGGCGCGCGGGGCATGGGGACGCGGTCCGGAATCGGGAGGCGAAGGGGGCGTGCGAAAAGCGGCTGCCCTCTGAACGCTCCGGAGACGCCGCGCAACAAAATTATCGGTCGGGCGTCGCTTTCGGTCCCTGGCGTCGGCAGGCGCTGGGCGAGGGCCTTTTCAGAGGCAAAAAGGATGGCGGGAGAAGGGGCGCGGGGCCGTCATGTGTCGATTGACTTGAGCCTTTTGCCTCGCATAGAGCGCGCAGCCTTTTTTGAGCCGACCGGACAGGGCGAGTGGATGCTAGGGCGCCAGGCCCGACTGTCCCGTCGAGAACGCGCCAGCGCTTTTTTGCGTTGGCGCGCGGCATTTTGGCCCATCGATTTCGCCCTTTGTTTCGTTCCCCCATTCGCCAAGGAGCCCGCAGCGCCATGTGGCAACTCATCATTAACGGACCTGGTTATTTCGACACGGCTTACGAGCTCCCCGATGGCGAGACCACGTTGGGGCGGGCAGACGAGAACGACGTTATTCTTTCGGGCGACCAGGTGAGTCGCCGCCACGCGCGCCTTTATTTCGAGAATGGCGAGCTCTTCTTCGAGGACCTCGGCAGCAGAAACGGGACGCGCCTCAACGGGGGCCTTCTCGACGAGCCGCACCGGGTCAGCGACGGCGAGATCTTCACCATTGGCGAGAACAGCCTGATGGTGCGCCAGCCGAGCGACTTCGAGGTGGCCAAGACCGAGCTGCTCGCTGAGGACGATCCCCTGCGCGCCACCATCATGCCGGAGCAGCCCTTTGGCGAGGTGCTCGTCAGCCGCAGCATCGAGGAGAATCCCTTCCTTCAGGACATCGACCTGCTCGACAACTTCTCGGTGCAGGACTTCGAGATGCTGCCCTATCTCGACAATTTTGGTTCGGGCACGAGTCCGGTGGCGGTCAAAAAGCCGGTCAAGGCCGCGGGCAAGGCCTCCCGCCAGGACGCCGCCGACGCCAAGGGCAAGACGGGCGGGCGCGAGGAGCTCCTGCTCTTCGCCAAGGTGAGCGAGAAGCTCAACAGCGCGGCGAGCCTCGACGCCTTCCTCAACGACGTGGTGGCGCTGATTGTGGAAGTCGCGCACGCGACGACTGGCGCGGCGCTCATGTTTGACGACAGGGGCAGGCTGTCGCCCGTGGTCGTGCGCAACACCAGCGGCCAGGTGCCGGATGACGTGCCGATCTCGCGTTCGATTGTCGGCGACGTGGTCAAGAAGAAGGTCGCCATCGCCGTCATCAACGCCCAGAACGACGCCAACTTCTCGAACTCCGAGAGCGTCATCATGTATGGCCTGGAGCAGGTCATCTGCGCGCCGATGCTCAAGGGCGAGGAGCTTCTGGGCGTCATCTATCTGAACCGACCGGCCAAGCCGTCCAAGACGATGCCGCTCCCGCGACTGGTCGACGTGGTCAACGCGCTGGCGCACATGTTGGCGAGCGGTGTCGAAAAGTGGGCCAGCCGCGCGCAGGGACAGGACGAGGGGCAGCAGCGGAAGCGGCTGAAAGTGTTTCACGCGCCCGAAGTGGTCGAACGGCTGCGGCGCGAGGGCGCTCTGGAGATCGGCAGGCTCGACAAGAAGCGCGTGACGGCGCTGGCCATCGATCTGGGCGACTTGGTCCTCGCCGGAGAGGCGCTTCCCGCGGGCGATGTCGCGGTCCTGTTGCGCGAGGTCGACGAGCTCTTCCGGCACCTCGTCTTCGAACACCTCGGCAGCGCGCTTCGCTGTGCCGGGACCTCTGCCCTGGCTGTTTTTGGCGCGCCTTTTTCGAATGAGGACGACGCTGATCGCGCCCTGCACTGCGCCCAGGGGTTGCAGACAGAGATTGCCGCGCTCCTGGACCGGCGTCTGCCCGAAGGTCATGGCTGCGCCGCCCGCATCGCGCTCGACACGTCTGCCGCTCTGGCCGGACACATGGGGAGCGCCGACAACTTCGACTTCGCGATTCTCGGTCGTTGCGTGAACACCGCGGTGCGCCTGAGCGCCATGTCCAAGGCGGGCGCGCTCGTCCTCACCGATAGCGTTCTCAAGGCCTCGTCGGGCCAGCTCGACATCTGTCCGGCGGAGCTCGTGGAGCTGAAGAAAGCCCACATCTACAAGTCGGCGGTCTACGAGATCGCGCGCGGGGCCTCTCGCGGACAGGCCGCGGCCGAGCCGATGGTGACCAAGCGCCAGCGCATCTTTCAGCCACAGTCCGAACACGACGATGCGGTCGAGAGCGCGCACCATGCCTCCGCGTCAGGCCACGCCATGCCCCCGCGTCCCAAGCACGCCCGCAGCGCCTCCTCGCGCGAGAACAAGCCTGCGCCCGCGAGCGTCCCGGAACCGTCGCATTCGACCGCCTCGCGCCACGCGTTGCGCTCGATTCCTCCTTTGCCGCGCGTGCCCTCGCGCTTTGGTTCGCGCGGTCCTGGCAGTGGGAGTGGCCAGCTGTCTGAGGAGTCGCGCGCGCCCATGCGTCCCTCGCTGCCGCCGCTGCCCTTTGCCAAGAAGGCGGCGGGGTCGTCTGCCAGCACGGTTGTCGCCTCGCTGCCAGACCTGATCCAGGACGCCGCGCCAGGAACAGCCGCCTCGAACACGTCCAGGGGAACGCCCGCGCCACGTCCCAAAGCGCCTCATGGCGTCCGCGCGCCGCGTCCGCCCGCCTCTTCGATCAAGAGAAGCAAACCCACGCCAGAGGAGTGAGCCTCGCCGCCCGCTGATCGCCGTTTTTGGGGGGGCGTGACAGGAATGTCGCGATTCTGCCCCGCGGCGCTTTGAGAGTCGCGCGGTCCACCTGTCAGACCTGGTCGCGGCGCTCTCGGGCAGTCCAGGCGCGACGCTTTAACTTTCTTTGAAGCGAGTTTGGCACGCTGGTTGCTTGAGTTTCCCGCGATGCCAGACAGTTGGGTGCCCAATGGGTGGGCGCCCACCGCCCGTTCCTCGGCCGGCCCCGGGGGATGGGCGGTTTTTTTTGCCTTGTGGTTGGTGTCCGCGGGCGAAGGCGTCGACTGCCTCAGGCGCTGTCCCGCCGATGGGCGTTGGCGAAATGCCTGTGACTCGCTGACTGTCGCCGACGCGCGACGAGACAGGGCGCTGGCGGCCAAGCCTGTGTCAGGCCTGGGGCGGTTCTTGGAGGATGCGTTCTGGGCGCAGCCTGAGTGCTGGGGGCGGGCAAAGGCGACGGTCAGGGCCGAGGCGGGCGGCGCGAATCGCTTCAGGCAAGGGCGACGATCGAGAGGTGTCGGCCGGTCTGCCCCTGGTCGCGGCGGTGGCTGAAAAAGCGCTCGCTCTCGCAGGCGGTGCAGCGCGCGCTCGTGTGGATGGACGCCTCGGACAGGCCCGCGTTGAGAAGCGACAGGCGGTTGACCTGGACGAGGTCGAGTCGGGGCGAGCCATCGACGACGCCATGGATCACGCCCGCGCCAAACCGCGCCTCAAAGTCGCGCGCCAAAGCGGCGCTCACCTCGTAACAACAGGGGCCGATGCAGGGACCGATGGCGGCCTGGATGTGGCGCGGCGCGATGCCAAAGCGATCGGCAAAGAGGCGGACAGCGCGCGCGGCGATGTTGTCCAAGCTCCCGCGCCAGCCCGCGTGCAGGGCGGCGATGGCAGCGTCTGTCCCGGGCGATTGGCCGAAGAGCAGGATGGGGACGCAGTCTGCGGTGCGGATGGCGAGCGCGATACGGGGCGAGCGCGTGATCAGGCCGTCGGCCTCGCAGAGGGGCGGGGCGAGGAGATCGCGTTCGAGGTCGGGTGCGAAGACGGCGCAGTCATCGGTGGCGGGCGCCCCTTTGCTTTCGGGATCGACGACTTCGACGATGCGCGTGCCGTGGACCTGGCGGACGGTGGCCACACACGCGGGATGAATCCCGAGCGCCCGCGTGAAGCGTCGCGCGTTGTCATCGATGGTCGCGCGTCTGGGGCTTTCGGGCGCGTCGACGAGGCTGAGGTCGAGCGAATCGAATGGCGCACTGCTCTGGCCGCAGCGTCGCGTGGAAAAGGCGTGTGGCGCGGGAAAGTCGGAAATCTGAATCCACATGGGGTGCTCGTGAAGGGGCCGGTCAAGGCGCGCGTTTGTCAGGAGGGGGAATGGCGACGCTCGAACATGGGCGAACGACTGGAACAGGTGGCGGGTGCGTCGCGGTTCATTTGACGCCGCGTGAGCGGGGCGCTGTCGCCGGGGGCTGCGCCAAGGGAACAGAGGTCAGGGCCGCTGACGGGCGGGCTCTTTGACCGGGCCGATGGGCCGCTGTCCATCGAGGATGATGCGGGCGCCCTCGGCGGTCCGGGAAACGTGAGACGCCTGAGAAATCCGCTCTGCCGGAAGCATTGAGAAGGCGTTCTCGCGCGCCTTTTCGCCGCGCACATCTCTGCCGTCGATGACCTGGGTGCCGGCCCAGATGTCGCCGAGGCGCTGGCCCAGCGGATGGCGTCGCGTGCGGATGAGTTCGATGAGCGCGATGGCCGTGGCGACGAGGGGGGCGATCCAGACGCCGTGCCCGGGGATGCCTGTCAGGAGTGCCGAGAGGGCGAAGAGGGCGTTGCGGCGCGCCGAACAGCGCACCCCCGCGCCCAGCCGTGTCCTGAGGCGAACGACCTTGATGCCGAGGCATTTTTTGCCGGGCGACTGGCCCTGAAACAGGGCGTCGGCCACGATGAGAAAGAGCGCCGCGCAGAGGGCGCCGCTGGGCGGAGGCAGAAAGAAGAGGGGCATAAGCGCGATGGCCACATCGATGAGTCGGGCGGCCAGGCGCGCGCGCACATCGAGCTTGGGGTAGGGCGATCCATGGTTCGGCCCAGTGGTTGCGACGCGGCGCGGGCTGAAACGCCGAAAGCTCGGATCAGGCGAGGCGTTCAGGGCGGGCACGGCGGTTCAATCCTCCCAAGGCGGGTTTCTTCGACGGCGGTTGGAGCGCGGATAGGGCAAACCGGCGCCTCGTCGCGCTTCTTCCAGGACATTGGATGGGCAGGCGGTCCGACAATGATTTGTTTTGTCTGAAAATCATTGATTTGGGTTTTCATCTTTTGGGGGCGGGTGCTTGCTCGATTTAATGAAATGATTTGGGCGGAGGCGGTGGGGTGACGCGTTTTTTTTTTGATAAATTGTTTGGGGATAATTGGGGCGGCGCGCTGATGTTTGTCGGGGCAATCAAGACGGGATTCGCAATGAGCGGTGTATTCGATGTTGAGATGGCGGGTTTGTTTTTGGCGCGTTGTATTAACAATTGAAATGGTTGGTTTATTTTTTTAGCGCGTTGCGTGAAGGATTGAGGCGATTGGTTTGTTTTCGGCGCGTTGCATTAAAAAATGTTTTGGGCCAAAGGGGCGCCTTTTTTCGCGCTGCCAGGTGTGGCGCGTTGAGAAAGGGCGGGATGGACAGCACAGAGAATTTGCGGGCGCGAATTGAATTGGCGGCGCGGGCGCTTTTGACGGGGGGCGTGGTCGTCTATCCGACAGAGACTTTTTATGGGCTTGGGGCGTCGCTTGGCGTTGCGGCGGGGGTGGAGCGGCTGGTCGCGATCAAGGGGCGGGAGGCGATGAAGCCTCTGCCGGTGATTGCGGCGGACGAGGCGTCGGCGCGGGCGCTGTGGCGTGAGTTTCCGCTGTTGGCCGGTCGGCTGGCGGCGCGTTTTTGGCCGGGACCGCTGACGATCGTGCTGCCGGCGCGCGAGGGGGTGCCGCGCTGTGTGGCGCCCTTGGGAGAGGTGGGCGTGCGCGTGTCGCCGCATCCTGTGGCGCTGTCGCTGACGCGGCTTGTCGGCCCCCTTGTCGCCACGTCGGCCAATCTGGCGGGCGGCGGTGAAAAGACGTGTGTCGCGGCGATTGATCCGGCGGTTGTCGCGCGGGTGGACGCGGTGATCGACGCGGGTTCGACGCCGGGTGGCCTGCCTTCCACGGTGCTGCGCGTGCGGGGCGATCGCGTGCAAATCCTGCGCGAGGGCGCGATTTCGCCAGAGGCGATCGCGGCGGTTGTCGGCGAATGGGGCGGGGCGATCGATGGCTGAGAGAAGCGCGGCGCGGAACCTTCCCGGAGCGGGCGAGACGCTCGACGACATCGGGCGCGGTGGCCTGAAGATCCTGCAGCGTCGGGACGGCTACCGCTTCAGCGTCGACGCGCTGTTGCTCGCCGATTTTGTCATTCCCGGGCGCGGACCTGTCATCGAGCTCGGCGCGGGGTGTGGCGTCGTGTCCCTGGCGATCGCGCGCCGACATGGCCTGCCGGTGACTGCCGTCGAGCTGCAACCGCGTCTGTGCGAGCTGGCGCGGCGCAATGTCGGGCTCAACGACCTTGGTGAACGCGTCGAGGTGATCGAGGCGGACTTGCGCGCGCTGCGCGACCGTCTCCAGCCTGGGCGATTCACCTGCGCGGTGGCCAATCCGCCCTTTTTCGAGGTGGGCGCGGGCGTCGTGAATCCCGAGGGCGAAAAGGCTCTGGCGCGACATGAGATCACGGCGTCTGTGGCCGATGTGGCCGCGGCCGCGCGCTGGCTTCTCCGGGACGGGGGGACGTTGTGCGCGATCTTTCCGGCGCCGCGCCTGTGCGCGCTGTTCATGGCTTTCGCCGACAGCAGGCTCGCGATCAGGCGCCTGCGATTCATTCATCCGCGCCCGCGCCTTGAGGCCAACCTCGTTCTCGTCGAGGGCGTGAAGAACAGACCGCGCGCGCGGACAGAGGTTTTGTCGCCGCTTTTTCTCTTCGATGAGGCGGGACGGGAGAGCGTTGAGGCCCGCGCCATTGTCGACGGCGTCGGGCTGCCCGCGTCGGGTCAGGATGTGGCGGGATCTTCGCCGTCGCCCTGAACACCGCCGCCGCCGTCGTCCAAAACGTCGTCAGGCAGCGCGTCGAGTTCGTCCTCGACGATGAGGCTCGACACGTAGGTCGGCGCCTCGCGGTCGCTCTCGATGCCGATGATGCGTTGTCCGGGTTCGACGAACCACTCCCACCAGCCCACGTCGCCCCAGAAGGCGGCCGACTTGCTGAGCGCGACGCCTTCGCCTGTGGCGGCTTTGACGCCGAAGATGCCCTCGATGACTTCGACCGGTTTGGCGCTCGCCTTGTTGCCGGCGCGCAGGGTGAACGAGACGTGGTTTTGCCCGTTGAGTTCGAGCGAGAGGAGCGCGGCCTTCAGGTCGATGTCGCGCGCGGGTTTCACGCGGGAGCCGGGGCGCTGGATGACGAAGGTGTCGCGCGCCTCGAAGTCGGCGATGGCCGCTGCCAGATCGATGCCGTGGCCCCTGGGGAAGATGGCGTCAAAGCCAAAGGCGGTGATGGCCTCGCTGGGCGCCTTTTGTTTGCCGACCTGGGTGCTCACGTCGTTGAGCGGGAAGTTGTCGGGCAATTCGCGCGCCAGCGATTCGAAGAGGGCGTCGTCATCGCAGGCCCGGGAGAGCTGAACGTCGATGTATTCGCAGTTGGACTCGATGCCGACGGGGCAGGCCGGGCTGAACGAGAGGCGCGGCTTGGGGTGGAAGCCCCGGGTGAAGGCGACGGGCCAGCCTGCGCGCCTGAGAGCGCGGGTGAAGAGCGTGATCGTCTCCAGATGGCTGACGGCGATGGCGCGGCCCTCTTTGCCGTAACTGATGCGCGCCCAGTGCTGAGCGCCTGGATCCTCGTCCGTCGTCCCGTTCCTGTCCGAGGGATTCGCCGCGTCGGCCGCCGTTTCGATGCCGGGGGCTTCTTCTGTCGCCGCGCTGTCTGAATGGGCCACGAGCGCTTTCATTCGATCGACCAGCCCTCTGATGCCGGCGACGAGGGGCCCGCAGCCTTTGGCCTGGCGCGGATCTGTCTGATTCGCGGTCGACGCGGGCGCCTCCTCCGCCTGTCGCTTGTCGCCCTGCCAACCATCGCGCGCGGCCTCGTCAGCCTTGAGGCGGTTTTGGAGCGTCTTGAAGTCGCAGGCACCGCATCCGGCGCACTGTCCCGAGGCGCAGGTCGGCGTCAGCTCTTCCGCGCGGCTCTTGTCGCGTTCGCGCCTGAGGAAAGCCTCGCTCACGCCGCAGTCGATACGCGACCAGGGCAGGCATTCGTCGAGATCGCGCTCCCGTGTGGCGATGTCGCCGAGCTGAACGCCGTGTCGCGCCTGAAGGACCTGAGAGGCCCGCGTCCAGCGCGTAAAGTCGAAGTGCTCGCTCCAGCCGTCGAGGATTTGCCCCTCTCGCCAGGCCTCGAACACCGCGCGCGCCACCCGCCTGTCTCCCCGCGCCAGCGCGCCCTCGACGAGCGAGCTCTGCCCTTCGTGGTAGCGCAGGATGAGGCCGCCTTTTTTGGGGAAGCGATCGCGCAGCAGGTCGTGGCGGCGGAAGGTCTCCTCGCGCGAGATCATCGCGTCCCACTGAAAGGGCGTGAATGGCTTGGGGATGAAGGTCGAGACAGCGACGTTGATCTGCGCCCCCGAGCGGATGCCGCGCGAGAGGCGGTAGGCGCGTTTGGCGAGTTCGGCGATGGCGGCCACGTCCTCGTCCGTCTCTGTCGGCAGACCGATCATGAAGTAGAGCTTGATGAGCGACCAGCCGCTGCGGAACGTGCTCTCGATGGCCTTCAGGAGATTTTCCTCGCTGTTGCCCTTGTTGATGACGCGGCGCAGGCGGTCTGTGGCGGCCTCGGGCGCGATGGTGAAGCCGCTCTTCTTCACGCGGCCGATCTGCTCGGCCAGCTTTTCGGTCATCGTCTCGGTGCGCAGCGACGGCAGCGAGATGGCCACGCGTTCGGGCGCGAAGCGGTCGAAGAAGCTCTCCAAAAGCGCGTTGATGCAGCCGTAGTCGCCCGCCGACAGCGAGAGAAAGCCGACCTCTTCGTAGCCAGTCGCCTTGAGGCCCTCGGTGGCCAGTCTGAGCACGCGGTCGGGCGAGCGCTGGCGCGAAGGGCGCGTCAACATGCCTGCCTGGCAAAATCGGCATCCGCGCACGCATCCGCGCTGAATCTCGATCGGCAGCCGGTCGTGGATCGTCTGCATGAAGGGGACGATGGGACGGCTCGGCTGCGGCACCTCGTCGAGGTCGCTCATGGCGCTGCGCGTCACGCGTTCGTAGCCAGCTCTGAGCGGCGCCATTTCCTCCAATCGTCCGCGCGCGTCCCAACGCGGCCGAAAGAGGCTCGGCACATAGACGCCCGGAACGCGTGAGAGGCGTTCGAGGAGTTCGGCGCGCCTTTCGTCTTTCACGTCGCTTTGGCCAGAGATGGCCAGTTCCAGCACTTCGCCGAGGTCTGACCTTTCGCGGGCGCTTCGCGGTTCGCGCGCCCTGTCGCGGTCGCCGCGCTGGCCCACCTCGTCTCGCCACGCCGCGACGACTTGACTGATTTCGACGAGCTGCCGCTCGCCCTCGCCAATGGAAAACGCGTCGAAGAAGGGCGCCAGTGGCTCGGGATTGTAGGCGCAGGGCCCGCCGCCGATGACGACGGGATCGTCGACCGTGCGCTCACAGGCGAAAAGCGGCACGCCGGCCAGGTCGAGCATCTCCAGAACGCTCGTGTAACCGGCCTCGAATTGCAGCGAGAAACCGAGGACGTCGAAGTCGGCGAGCGGAGCGCGCGATTCGAGCGACCAGAGCGGGACGCGGCGCGTTCGCATGCGCTCGATCATGTCGGGCCAGGGCATGAAGGCGCGCTCGCAGGCGATGGACGGCTGTTCGTTGAGGACGAAGTGCAGCAGCCGAAAGCCGACGTTGCTCATCCCGACCTCGTAGGTCTCCGGAAAGCAGAGCGCCCAGGTCAGTCGCGCCTCGTTCAGGGGTTTGCTGCGGCTGTTGACTTCGCCGCCCACGTAACGGGTCGGCTTTTGGCTGGCGAGGATGAGGGCGTCGAGGTCGAGTCTCTGAAAGCGCATGGTGTCTCTGGGTCTGGGTTGGGCCTGATTCGGCCTGGGGAGGGGGAGGTGGCCGCGGCGACGGGGGCGTTGTTTTTGAGCGGTCGCGACGACGGGGGATTTGCTCGATTTAATTTTTAATTGCCGGTCACACGGCATTCGCTCGATTTCATTTTTTAATGATGGGACGCGCTGCGCGGCGGGAAACTATTGCGTGTCGCACCTGGTGCATTCGGATTTAATTTTTTGATTGTTGGATGCGCCGCGTTTGCGCGCAAGACAGACCATTCAATGTCGTCCGCGCGCCATGTCTGCCGGGAATTGTTTTGCGGGCGTGAACAAACAAAAAGAGCGACGGAGATTTCCGCCGCTCTCTTCGTTTTTCGGATGACCCAATGACCTGAATTTACCAGCGGTAATGCGCGAAAGCCTTGTTGGCCTCCGCCATCTTGTGCGTGTCCTCGCGCTTTTTCACGGCGTTACCGCGATTGTTCGCGGCGTCGAGGACTTCGCCCGCCAATTTCTCACGCATGGTCTTTTCACCGCGCGCCTTCGAATAACGGATCAGCCAGCGCATCCCGAGGGCCACGCGGCGATCCTGACGGACCTCGACGGGGACCTGGTAGGTCGCGCCACCGACGCGGCGGCTTTTGACCTCGATGATCGGCTTGATGTTTTCGAGAGCCTTCTTGAAGACCTTCAAGGGCTCGTCCTTGGTGCGCTCGGCGATCAAATCGAGGGCGCCATAGCAAATGGCCTCCGCGGTCGACCGCTTCCCACGGCGCATCAGGTTGTTGACGAACTTGGTGACGAGCCGGTCCTGATACTTGGGATCCGGCAGGATCTTTCTCTTCTGTACTTCGCGACGACGAGGCATCGTTTTTCCTCTTCCTGGGCAAGCTGCTACGCCCGCTGATGTCCAGACGCGCCTGCTGTCCGCCGGGGAGGCGTCCAGTCGACGCGTCGCGACGGATTACTTGGCCTTCTTGGCCCCATACTTCGAACGGCTCTGCTTGCGCCCCTGAACACCCACGGAGTCCAGCGTTCCGCGAATGATGTGGTAGCGCACGCCAGGCAGGTCCTTCACACGGCCGCCGCGAATCATGACGACGGAGTGTTCCTGAAGGTTGTGCCCGACGCCCGGGATGTAGCTCGTGACCTCAATTTTGTTGGTGAGGCGGATACGGGCCACCTTGCGCAGCGCCGAGTTCGGCTTCTTGGGGGTGGTTGTGTAAACGCGGGTGCAGACACCGCGCTTCTGGGGGCTGTTCTGAAGAGCGGGGCTCTTCGTTCTCTGCTTCAGCTCAGTGCGCCCTTTGCGCACCAATTGGGAAATCGTAGGCATGCGTGTTGTCCAATCATGAGCAATGCCGCACACCCGATGGGCCTGCGGCATGTGGGGGTCACCGAAAAAAAGCGGCGCATTTTAGGGAGGGAAATTTGACTGTCAAGATGTCTTTGGGGGGATTTTTGTTTTTTATTTTTCAATTTTCACGCAGCGGGCTGGCGGGAAGCGATGTGTGTAAGCTCCGCGCGGAGGCGTGTCCGGCGGAGCCCTGTCTGATTTGATGATTTGGTTGTATTTGATGATGCCAAGTTGCAATGGGGAATAATTATCGCGCTTTTTATAGAAATTAAATCGAGCAAAATTAAATCGAGCAAATAATGGGGCGAGAAAAGTCGCGGCGGGTTTTAGGGTTGAATTGTTTTTCTCAGGAGCGAGGTGTCAAACCCTTGGGCGCGCAGGCGTTCTAAAATGCCGTCATAGACAATGGCGTCCATGTGGGGCGCGCGGCTGAGAATCCAGAGGTATTGCCGCGTCGGTCCGGAGACGACGGCGTATTCGTAATTGTTTCCGATCTCGATGACCCAATAATCGCCCCAGAATGGCCTGAAGAAGCTGACCTTGAGTTTGGCGTTTGTCTGATGGTCCACCACGCGCGCCCGGCCGCGGATTTTTTTCATGGGGCCGTCAATGGCGCCCACGCGGCAGGTATTGACGACATCGATATCGCCGTCGTCTCGCAAAGAATAGCTGGCCCGCGTGGCCGTGCATTCGCGCTGAAAACTCTGGGGAATGGTCGCGATTTCAAACCAGTCGCCCAGATAGCGCTTGAGATCGATCCAGGGAACCGTCTGCAGCGGCGCCTGCCGTGGCGCTTTATTGGCGCCGGAAAATTGATTGCGAATTGTGTCCCAGAATTCACCCATCGCATTGCCTCCCAAATGGACGCGCATGGGTTGCCGACAAATGAATTGTCGCCGCGCGTCCCATGCGCCCGTGCCACGCCGTTGATGGGTCAAATTTAGGAATGACCGCGGCACATGCCAGGGCAGGGGAGGGGGCGTGTCGGGGCCTGTTGCCTTTTGCTGGCGATGGACCGATGGAGCGCCGCCATGCGCGCTGCACAGACCCTTTTCCTCTCGACTTTTTGCCTTTTGACCGCCTGCGCGGATCCGGCGGCCAGGGCTGTCGCCGACGCCGAGGCGTTGACCTTTGAGCGCCGTCCCGCCGAGGCGCTGCGGCGCTACGAGGACGCGATTTTGCTCCTGGCCAAGAAGGAGGACGGCGAAAGCCAGTCGCTTCTGCGCCGTTCGCTGATGGGCGCGGGCGCTCTGAGCCATCTCGACCTGCAGGATCCGCGTTTGGCGCTGGGCTACTTTCAATCGCTTCTGCAGCTGTTTCCCGCTTCGAGCGAGGCGGCGCAGGCGCGCCTGACGCTCTTCGAGATCCACCGTTCCCTGGGGGATTCGCAGAGCGCCGTCGCGCAGCTTCTGGCGCTGTGTCAGGACTTCGCCGACCACCCGGAGAACGACCGCCATATGTCGCTTCTGGCGCGCGAATACATGGCGCAGGGCAACCACGAGCAGGCCGTTGTCGAGGCGGATCTCCTGCTTCGGCGCCATCCGGAGAGCCCGCTGGCGCCCGAGGCGCTGATGTTGCGCGGCAACGCTCTGGGGCTCCTTCAGCGGCCGCAGGAGGCCATCGACGCCTATGCCCAGGTGATTCAGCGCTGGCCGACTTCGCCGCTCGTCAGTCAGGCGCGCTACGGATGGGCGCGGGCGCTGATCGGGCTCAACCGCGACGCGGAGGCGGAGCCGCTCCTCATGGAAGCGCTGCGCGAGCACCCGCAGCCAAAGATCATCCAGCGCGAGCTGGCCTCGGTTCGCGAACGCCTGATGCGTCGCAAAGTCGCCTCGCCGGTCAATTCCCTGCAGGCGCTCAGCGCGGGGCAGTGAGCCGACAGGCGGTTTGGGCGCGCCGTCCTGGATTCTGAGGGGGCAGCGCCGCGCCTGAGTCCCCGTATCTTGCGTCGACCGTGGCCGGATTTTGAGTGCCAGCGTGGGGCCGTTTCGCGCCGATCAGGGCGTTTTCGAGAGTGTCGGCGCCTTTAACGCATCGCGCCTTGTCACCCGGCGAACAGTGGTCGAGAAGGCGCCGCTTTTTTCCGGAGGCCTTTTCGATGACTGCTTGGATTTACGCCCTTTCCCTGACCTTGCTCGCGCAGACCGCGCCTGCGGTTCAATCCCCAGTGTCCGCCCCAGTCCCGGCGCCTGTCGCTCCAGCGGCCTTGCCCGCGCCAGAGACGCCTGCCGCGCCGTTGCCCGCGTCTTCTTCTCAGACGGCGGCGAGTGTTCCGACGGTCCAGCCGGTGGTCGCGCAGCCTCCGCAGACGCCGCCCGCGCCCACCCCAGTCCCGGCGCCTGTCGCTCCAGCGGCCTTGCCCGCGCCAGAGACGCCTGCCGCGCCGTTGCCCGCGTCTTCTTC
>JAFVYB010000036.1 GCA_017500825.1 Myxococcaceae bacterium
GACCGGGTCGAGCTTGCCCTCGCGGGCCAGGGCCGTGAGGTCCTTCGTGTATTTGTCGAGCGAGCGATACTGCGACTCGGCCTGTTGACTGGTGACGCGCGTGTCGCCGCGGATGTCCTTGAGCGCGCCGAGCAGGCGATCGCGGGTGACGCCGCCGGATTTGAGGATGTCGCCGACGCCGCGCTTGTCGCCGGCCATGGCGATGAGGAGGTGCTCGGTCGAGACGTATTCGTCTTTGAGCTTCTGGGCCTCGTCCTCGGCGCTGTCGAAGAGCTTGAGCAGGCGCTGCGAGAGATAGGCCTTGCCGCCCTCGACGCGCGGCAGGCGGTCGAGCTCCTGTTCGGCGCGCTGCCTGAGGAGCGACACGTTGGCGCCGATTTTTTGCAGGAGCGGCACGGCCACGCCCTCTTCCTGATCGAGGAGGGCGAGGAAGAGGTGCTCCGGTTCGATGTCCTGGTTGTCGCGGCGGCGGGCGATGGTCTGGCTGTCGCGGTAGGCTTCCTGGGCTTTGAGCGTGAACTTGTCCTGGCGCATGGCGTTCTCCTCTCTCGCCGGAAGGGCGCCTGACAGGGCGGGCGCGGCGGCGAGAGGCGGAAAGCTAAGAGCGCTTGAGGGCTTGGCAAGCGCGGCGCGAAGCGGCGGGGCAGGGCAGGGGACGCGCGGCGTCGCCGATGGGGAAAGGGCTTTCGCCTGAACGCGCTTCGGCTAAAGGGCCGCCCCCTTTTTTGGCGGGGCCAGGGCGATTGGCTCCGGGATTGGCGTGAGAGGCAGATGAACGACACCCAGGATGGCGCGGCGGCGGAAACGGGCGGCGCGGACAACTCCCCAGCGGGCCTGGTCGCAGATCGCGAACGGCGCTGTGGCGACGGCGGCGCGATGAACGGCGCGGCGGAATCGAGACTGGCGGGCGGGATCGGCGCGGGCGCGCGCGCCAAGGGCGTCAGCGCTTCTGAGGGCGCCGAAGCGGGCTTAAGCGCGGAGATCAAAAAGCTCGTGGCGCTGGCGATTCCCCTGGCCGCGGTTCAGGTCGGCTCGAATTTTTTTGGCGTGGCGGACACGGCGATTGTCGGGCGTTTGGGCGCGGTGCCGCTGGCGGCGGTGGGCATTGGCCACTCGGTCTTCTTTGGCGGCAGCATTGTCGGCAACGGCATCATGATGGGCTTTGACCCGTTGATGTCGCAGGCGCTCGGCGCCGGGGACGAGGCGCGGGCGCGTCAGCTCCTCTGGCAGTCGATCTGGATGGCGCTCATCGTCGGCGGCGTCCTGACCGTGCCGCTCATCGCCATCGCGCCGTTTCTGGAGATCTTCGGCATCGAGCGCGCGGTGGCTTTGATGGGCGGCGACTACCTGTGGGTGCGCACGCTGAGCCTCATCCCGCTGCTCGTCTTCCTCGGCGCGCGCAGCTACCTGCAGGCCAAGGGCAGGACCGCCTCGCTCGTCTGGGGCATTGTCGCGGCGAACCTGCTCAACGTGATCCTCACCATGTGGATCGCCTTTGGCGGCGGGCGCCTGCCGGACTGGACAGGACCGCTTCGACTGATGCCCGCGATGGGGGCCGTGGGCGCGGCCATCGCCTCTGTCGCCTGCGTCCTCTTGCAGCTGTCGTTTGTCGCCATCGCGCTCAGGCGCATTCCGGCGCCCGGCTTTGACGCCTCGCTTCGTCGCTTCAACGCTCGGGACATCAGGCGCGCCTTTTGGGTCGGGCTGCCGATCGGCCTGCAGATGACGGCGGAGGTCGGTTTCTTCGTGATCGTGACCTTTCTCGCGGGGCGGCTGGGCGCGCTTCAGCTCGCTTCGCACCAGATCGCGATGACGCTCGCCGGCATGACCTTCAGCTGTGCCCTCGGGGTGGGCGCGGCCGCCTCGGTGCGCGTGGGGCGTGGCGTGGGCGCGCGCTCGGTGAGCTCGGTGCGGCGGGCCGGGTTCACCGCCTTTGCCATCGGCGGGGGCGTGATGGCGCTTTCGGCGCTCTGCTTTTTTCTCTGGCCGTCTGAACTCTCGCGGCTGCTCTCCAGCGACGCGAACGTTCTCGCCATTGCCGCGCCGCTCGTGGCCGTGGCCGCGTTTTTTCAGCTCTCGGACGGCTTTCAGGCCATTGGCGCCGGCGTGCTGCGCGGGGCGGGGGACGTGAAGTTCGCCTTTGTCACCAACCTGATCGGGCACTACGCGATCGGTCTGCCCGTGGCGCTCGGACTCGGCCTGTGGGCGGACAGGGGTGTGATCGGCCTGTGGTGGGGCATTTGCGCCGGGCTGACAGCGGTGGCGGTGACGCTCTTTGCGCGCTTTGCCCTCATCTCCAGGCGCGAGATCAGGCCGCTCGACATGGCGGCGACACAGACGCGAGGGAGGGACTTGGAGGCGTTCGCGACGGGTGAGGGCGAGGTGTTGTCCGGCGAGTCGTCCAGCGCTTTGTCCGACAGGCGTTGACGCGCCTTGCCCGCCGCCCGCCGCGCCCTTGGAACGCGCCTTGTTTTCGTTGGCGGGCCACTCGGCTTTTGCCTATGGACGCCGCCCTTTGCCCGAGCGGGCCATGCCGAGGAGGACTGCCGATGACCCCCCAAGAGCGGAACCAGACGTTTCACGACCTGATGGCCAACAGGGTGCGCGACATCCTGCTCGTCTCCTCGCCCTACGACGCCTTCATCCTCGAAGAGGACGGCCGCCTCTCGGAGCAGATCTTCACCGAGTATTCCGAGCTCAACCTCTCGACCACGCCGCGCATCAGCCAGGTGGCGACCGCCGCGCAGGCCTTCGAGATGCTGAAGAAGCACCGCTTCGACCTCGTGCTGACGACCGCGCGCCTGGCCGACGCCGACGTGCGCGACTTCGCCCGCGAGATCAAAGCGCGACACCCGCTGATCAAGGTGGCGACGATCATCCTCAGCGAGGCCGACCTCGGCATCATCTCCGAGCAGCGGCTGAACGCGCAGCGGCGGGCATCCGCCATCGACCACGTCTTTCTCTGGACAGGCGACGCCGGGATTCTGCTCGCGGTGATCAAGCTCCTCGAAGACGAGATGAACGCCGAAGAGGACACGGCCAACGGCGGTGTGCGCGTGATCATCGTCGTCGAGGACTCGGTGCGCCGCTACTCGGCCTTTCTCAGCCTGCTCTACCGGGAGCTGATGGCCCAATCGAGCTCGCTGGCCGCCGAGGGCGTCAACGACTTGCAGCGAACGCTGCGCATGCGCGCGCGGCCCAAGCTCCTTTTGGCGCGCAACTACGAGGAGGCGATGGCGCTCTACGATCGCTTCCGCGACAACCTCATCGCGCTGATCACCGACGTGCGCTTTCCTCGCGGCGGAGAGGAGCACGCCAAGGCCGGCTTTGACCTGGTCAGGGCGTTTCGCGCCGAGCAGCCGTGGCTTCCGGTCCTGGTGCAGTCGGCCGAGCCGGAAAACGCCGCCATTGCCCGCGAGCTCGGCGTCACCTTCGCCGACAAAAATTCGCCCAAGCTGCTGCGCCGCATCCACGAGTTCGTGAAGGAAAACCTCGGCTTTGGCGACTTCATCTTCCGCATGCCCGAGGACAGGCGCGAAGTGGCGCGCGCCAAAGATGTCTATGAACTGGAGGAGTGCCTGCGCACGGTGCCCGCCGAGTCGATCGCCTTCCACGCCGAGAAGAACAACTTCTCCACCTGGCTGATGGCGCGCTCGATGTTCCGTCCCGCCGAGCGCATGCGTGCCCGCCGCGTCGAGGACATCGAGAGCCCAGAGGCGCTGCGCGGCTACCTCGTCGCCCAGATCGAGGAGATCATCGAGCGTCAGCAGGAGGGGGCCATTTCCGACTTTTCGTCCACGCGCGCGGGCAAGAACCGCCGCTTCATGCGCCTGGGGCAGGGGTCGCTCGGCGGCAAGGCGCGCGGCGTGGCCTTTGTCAACGCGATGCTGGTGCGCAGCGGCCTGGAGAGCCGTTTCGACAACCTCAAAATCCGCATCCCGCGATCGCTGGCCATCCCGACCGACGAGTTCGACGCCTTTTTGGAGAAGAGCGGCATCCACGAGGTCGATCGCTCCCAGAGCACGCAGGACATCCTCAGGCGCTGTCTTGCGGGCGACTTGTCGGACGCGCTCAAGGCCAAGCTCTGGAAGGCGATTGAGGTGAGCACCGATCCTTTGGCCGTGCGCTCGTCGAGCCTGTTGGAGGACTCGCAGCTTTTGCCCTTCGCCGGCGTCTATTCGACCTTCATGCTGCCCAACAACCACCCGGACCCACACGTCCGCTTCGAGCAGCTCTGCCAGGCGGTGAAGGCGGTCTACGCCTCGGCATTCTCCGAGGAGGCCCGCGCCTACATCGCCGGCACGCCCTATTCGGCCGAGGACGAGAAGATGGCGGTGCTCGTGCAGACGATGGTCGGCCAGCGCCACGGCAGGCGCTTCTACCCGGCGGTCAGCGGCGTCTGCCTCTCCTACAACCACTATCCCATCGGCCATCAGCGCGCCGAGGACGGCCTGGCCATGGTGGCGCTCGGTCTGGGTGCGATGGTCGTCCAGGGCGGCAATTCGCTGCACTTCTCGCCCGCCGAACCCAAGTTCCTGCCGCAGTTCGCCAGTCCCAGGGACTTTTTGCGCCACGGACAGTCGAGCTTCTACGCGCTCGATATGAGCCGTCAGACGGTCGACTTTTTGCGCGGCGACACGGCCTCGCTCGTCGAGTGCGACCTGATGGACGCCGAGGAGGACGGCTCGCTCTCGCTCGTCGGCAGCACCTACAGCTACGAGGACGACTTGATCCGCGACTCGCTCTCGATGGCCGGCACGCGCCTGATCACCTTCAACAACCTGCTCAAGTGGGAGTCCTTGCCCTTTGCCGAGGCCATCCGCGGGCTGATCGAGGTCTTCACCGAGGGCATGGGCTGTCCGGTCGAGATCGAGTTCGCGCTCGATCCCGGCGATTTTGGCCGCCTCAGTCCGCGTTGGTCGCCGCCGCGGGAGCCGAGGCTCTACGTGCTGCAGGTCCGCCCTCAGGCGGCGCAGATGCGCGGGCCCAGGATCGACACCACGAGCCTCGACGAAGGCGACGTGCTCTGCCGCACTGATCGCTCGCTCGGCCACGGCGTGATCGACGGCATCGGCGACATCGTCTTCGTCAAGCGCGAGCGCCTGGAGGCCACACAGACGCCCGCCGTCGCCCGACAGGTCGGCGCGCTCAACGCCAGACTGCTCGCCGAGGGCCGCCCCTACCTCCTCATCGGTCCGGGCCGCTGGGGCACGTCCGATCCCGGGCTCGGCATTCCGGTCAAGTGGTCCGAGATCGCCGGCGCCAAGGTGATCGTCGAGACCGACTTCGGCGATCGCGAGGTCGAGCCCTCGCAGGGGTCGCACTTCTTCCACAACGTGACCTCGTTCCAGGTCGGCTACATGACGATCGCCGGCATGGATCGCCGGGCCACGGCCCATGAGCGGCGGCTCGACCGCGATTTTCTGCGCGCGCTGCCCCGTCTCTTTGAGAGCGAGGAGGTGGCGCACGTGCGGCTCGACAAGCCGATTCAGGTGTTGCTCGACGGTCGCCATGGGCGCGGCGCCATCCTCAAGCCCGGTGTGCGCGCCGTGAAGGGCGCTTTGGAATTCGACGAGGACGAGGTGGGCTGAACGCGGGCGGGCGGAAGCGGGATCTGAACGACATCCGAAGCTGGGCCGCGTGAGGCGT
This sequence comes from Myxococcaceae bacterium, assembly GCA_017500825.1. Classification (GTDB taxonomy): domain Bacteria; phylum Myxococcota; class Myxococcia; order Myxococcales; family UBA5297; genus UBA1203. Next base: position 5,650 of record JAFVYB010000036.1, read on the forward strand.
CGCGGCAGGCAAACGACCAACGACGCAGGAGGCGACGATGACATCACCGCGAAGCGACGAGTGGCGCCCGCGCCGGTTTTCTCTCTGGTGGATGGCTTGCGCGCTGGGCCTTGGGCTCGCGCTGGCCGGATGCGGGGGCGAGAAATTGCCCGCGCCGGGAGGGGATGCCGACGCCTCTGTGGAAGGGCCGGATGCCGCGATGGAGGCGCCCGACAGTGGCGCTGAACCCGATCCTGTCGACGAGGCCTGTCTCACCGTGCGCTGTCCCGAGGGCTTGAGCTGCGTGGCTGGCCGCTGCACCGGGGCGGGCAAGTCATGCGCCGAAGCGGACGCGCCGGTCTGTTCGAGTGACACCTATTGCGACGAAGCGAGCGGTGAGTGCGTGGCCTATGGCGAGGGCGCGTTTGACGAATCGTGCTTCGAGTTCGCGGTCGCCGGCGTGCTCGCCCCGCAGGTCAAGTGCGCCTTCACAAAGGCCCCCGAGGGCGACGCCTTTCCCCAGGCGCTGCGCGTCCAGGCCACGCCCACGGTCGCGCGCCTCAGGCCAGGCGACGCCTCGCCGAGCATCGTCGTCGTCCCCTTCACGGCCAAGACCGGCGGCTCCAACACCGACACCACTCAGGGCGTGATCCGCGTCCTCAGGGGCAGCGACTGCGCGCTCATCGCCAACATCGGCGGCGTGGACACGGACGGCGACGGGCGCGTCGACTGGGCCACCTCATCGGCCTCGGTGGCGCTCGCCGACCTCGACCTCGACGGCATGGTGGACATCGCCTTTCTCTCGGGGAGCGGCGAGGACACGCAGACGCGCGAGGTGCGCGCCTTCCGAACGACGCAGGAGGGCTTCGCGCACTTCTGGACGGCCAAGACAGCAGACGGCGGCGTCTTCACCCTGACGAGCCCTGGCTGGACCGGCGTGTCGGCCTACGACCTCGACGACGACGGCTACCCTGAGATCGTGGCGCAGGGGCACGTGATCGACGGTCGCAGCGGCCTGCTTCGCCTCGCACAGCCCGCGGAATGGGCCTTCAGCAGCACGGATCAGCCCTCGGTGATGGCCGACCTCGACGGCGACGGCAAAGTCGAGCTCACCAACGCCGCCCACGTCTGGAAGTTTGTCCCGCGCGAGGCGGCCGTTCCCGAAAGCGCCGACCGCTGGGAAAAGGACGCGGCCTACAGCAACGCCGGTAGCCAGGGCGCGGTGGCGCTGGCCGACTTCGACCTCGACGGCGTGCCCGAAATCGCCGTCACCAACGCGGGCGGACAGAGCGTGATGAAGGTCTTCCGGCTCGACGGGACGCTCTATCGCGGCATGAGTCTGGAGCAGGCCTATTCCAAGGCTGGCGGCGGGCCGCCCACCATCGCCGACTTTGACGGCGACGGCTTCCCCGAGGTCGGCATGGCCGCGCGCTCCTTCTACACAGTCTTCGATCCCGACTGCCTGGAGGACGGCCTCGGCCCACGGACCGCGCACGGACTGACCGGCACCTGCGAGCGCGGCGCGACGCCCTGCGACGACAGCACCACCACCTCCAAAGCCTGCCCCGGCGGCATCCTCTGGCAGCGCAGCACCCAGGACAACTCGTCGAGCGCCACCGGCAGCTCGGTCTTCGACTTCGAGGCCGACGGATCGGCCGAGGTCGTCTACGCCGACGAGTGCTTCGTGCGCATCTACTCGGGCAAGACGGGCGAAGTGCTCTTCTCGCAATTCCACGCCTCGGGAACCTGGTCCGAAAACCCGATCGTCGCCGACGTCGACGGCAACCTGCGCGCCGAGCTCGTCATCCCCTCCCAGGGCGGCGCTGGCTGTTCGGGCTCCATCGACGCGAACGGCGTCGACCTGCAATTCGCCGGCATTCACTGCGACGAGGACGCCGACTGCGCCTCGATGAGCTGCGTCGAGGGCCTGTGCCGCTGCGCCACGAGCGCCGACTGCTGCGGCGAGAAGGACGCGACCGCCTGCGAAAACACCCACGGCTTCAAGTGCGCCTTACCGCCGTCGTGGGCCGCGGGAGCGGACAAGGGCAACACCTGCCGCGCCGCCCGTCCCTACCAGCCCATGGGCATCCGCGTTTACTCGGACCAGGCAGACCGCTGGGTGCGATCGCGCACCATCTGGAGCCAGCACGCCTACGCCGTCACCCACATCGACGAGGCGGGCAAGGTGGCCAGGACGAGCCAGTGGTCGCAGAACTGGCTGACCGCCGACCTCAACAACTTCCGCCAGAACGTCCCGGGCACGGCCGATCCGCACGCGCTGCCAGACGTGACCTCCGCCACCCTGCAGTCGAGCTGCGAGGGGACGACGCTGGTGATGGCCGCCCCTGTCTGCAACCGCGGCAAGGAGACGATCGCCGCCGGACTGTCGACGGTCTTCCGCGTCCCGGGCGGCGAGACGATCTGCGCGCTGGCCACGACCCGCGACCTCGGCCAGGGCGAGTGCGAGACATTGACCTGCCGCTGGAACGAGCCGGACGACGTGCCCGCGCTCGAAGTCGTCCCCAACGCCGACGGCGCGCTGCGCGAGTGCAAGGCCGACAACGGCACGACCATCGTCGAGGTCCACAACTGCGGCGGCTTCCAGTGAGTCTAACGCGGGTCGCCTGGAGGCGGATTTGGGCCCTGGCAGCGGCCTTTGAACCGCCCAGCTGATCGCGGCTTTCCTCGACCATCGGCGTCCGGGCGCTGGACGCTGAGACCAGCTGGCGAATCGAGTCCGGCAAATCGAATCCCCCCAAAAAAAGAGAGCGGCCTCTTCATTCGGAGCGCCGCTCTTTTTGCGCGCCTGATGCGCGTGGATGTTTTGGATCGCGTTGGGCGCCTGGTTTCATCGTTCAGTCGGCGCTGAACGCCTCTGGGTTGGGCGTCTTGGCCGCATCAGGCAGCAAGGCCTGTCAGAAGCAGATTTACCCCCGGCCTTTGAGACGCCAGCGACTGACGAGCCGCGCGAGCTCACGCCCTGTGTCCCGGTTGAGGATCTGGTGCACAAACGCGCGCTGGCCCCCGGTCCCGTCGATGGCTCTGACGCGCGCGCGAACGACCTCTGACTGGCGCGCCTCGGCCCGGTAGCTGACCTCGATGTCGCGGATGGCGAGGGCCCTTTTCTCCTCGGGCGCAATCGCCTCGAAGGCCCACTGCGGATAGACGGCGTGGCCGACATGGCCGTTGATGTCGAGGTCGCGGTCCTGGACGCCGATGTCGAGTTCGCGCGCGCCCTGTGCGTTCGCCTCATCAAAGTCCGGCATCTTCTGGAACGGCGCGTCGATGATCTGCTCGTCGACGATGATCTCGGGCGAGACGACAAGTCCCGGCGAAATCGGCGCGTGCGCCTTGAGGTCGAAGAGGACCCAGGAGGTGACGGCGCGGGCGAGGATTTCTCCTTCGGCGTCGCGAAGCTCGAAGTTGCGCAAGGTGAATCGCTCGTCGAGGCCGCTGGGCCAGGTGCGCGCCGTGAGCGCCTCGTCCATCAGAGGCAGGCGCTCGATGCAGAGCCGATAGCGCGAGAGCACCCATGTCAGGCCGCGCGCCATCAGGTCGCGAACGCCGATGTGGCAGGCCTGGGTGTGCGCGTTGGCCGCCTCCTGCCAGAGCCCCATGAGCGCGTCGACGCGCAGCCGTCCGCCGGCGCCGACATCGAAAGAACGGACGTGGAGCGGTTGTTGCCAGACGAGTTTCATCCGTGAGCCTTTCATCGCGTGTCCCGCTGTCGGAAAGGTCCGGCAGGCGGGCTTTGGTCCCGCGTGGGCCAGAGCGCGGCGCAAGCTAGGCTGGGTCAGGGGAAAGGCAAGCTGCGGCGCGTCGAGGCCATGACGCGCGGCGTTGCCCGGGCCGTCGGCGTCGCCAAAGGCGTCTGCCGCGCGAAAGGCGCCAGAGATTTCAGCGGTGGCTCAAGGCCTGTTTGGGCTCGCCAGCGCCCGTGAAATTCGTGCCCCCAAGCGCGGATCGCTGTGGCAAGGGGCGCCCCGCTTCACCGCCACCTTTCCAAGGAGAAATCCATGCAACTGACACTCTCGACAGCGGCCCTGAGCGAAGCGGAAGGCGACCTTCTCGTCATGCCCGTCTTCGAGGCCGAGATCGCCGACGCCGGCGCGCGCTCACAGGCCTTCCTCGCCGTCGATGCCGCGCTTCAGGGCGCGCTTTCAGACGCCGCCGCGCAGGAAAACTTCACGGCCAAAGCCGAGGCCATCTTCGCCATGCACGCGCTCGGCCGTGTCCGCTCGCGCCGCGTCCTCCTCGTCGGTCTGGGCGATTCGTCCCGCTTCGAGGTCGAAGGCCTGCGCATGGCCGCCGGACGCGTGGCCAAATTCGCCGCCAAAACAAACGCCCGTTCGCTCACCTTTGCCCTGCCGGACATGCCGATCGACGCCGCCATCCGCGCCGTGGCCGAAGGTCTTCTCCTCGGCGGCTACAGCTTCCGCGCCTACAAGACGGGCAAGGCGGCGCAGTCGCCAACGCTGACCGAGGCCCATCTCGCGCTGCCCCATGGCCTTGCGCCGACGCCTGAGATGGAAGCGACGCTTCAGGACGCCATCGCGCTCGCCGAGGCCACCAACTGGGCCCGCGATCTCGTCAACACGCCGTCGCACGACATGACCCCGACCATTCTCGCCGAGCGGGCTGTCGACATGGCGCGCGAGGCTGGCCTCTTCGCCGAGGTGCTCGACCGGGCCGACATCGAACAGCGCGGCATGGGCATGTTCCTCGCAGTGGCCCAGGGCAGCGTTCAGGCGCCCAAGCTGATCCACCTGGCCTGGAAACCCGAGGGCGAGGCGTTGAACGCGCCGGCGCTTTCGCTCGTCGGCAAGGCGATCACGTTCGACTCCGGCGGCCTCTCGCTCAAACCCAGCGAGGGCATGGTCTGGATGAAGACCGACATGGCCGGCAGCGCGGCGGTCCTCGGCGCGATGAAGGCGATCGCCCGCGTCAAGCCGCCCTTCCCGGTCCACGCCTGGATGGGCGCCTGCGAAAACATGCCCGGCGGCGCGGCCTACAAGCTGGGCGATGTCCTCACCTCGCACGCCGGCAAGACGGTCGAGATCCACAACACCGACGCGGAGGGCAGGCTCGTCCTGGGCGATATCCTCTCGCTGGCCGCCGCCGACAAACCGGCGCTCCTCATCGATCTGGCCACCCTCACCGGCGCCATCGCCGTGGCGCTCGGGCTCTTCAACAGCGGCCTGTTCACCGACGACGACGAGGTGGCAAGCGCGATCCTCGAAGCAGCGGGCGAGGCGGGCGAGTCAACCTGGCGCATGCCGCTCGATGCGCGCCTCAGGGGCGACATCGACTCGCCGGTGGCCGACCTGAAAAACGTCGGCGATCGCTACGGCGGCTCCATCACCGCGGCGCTCTTCCTCAAGGAGTTCGTCGGCAAGACGCCTTGGGCCCACCTCGACATCGCCGGCACGGCGCGCAGCAAGAGCGAGCGCGGCTACCTCGACATCGGCGCCTCGGGAACAGGCGTGCGCACCCTGGTCGAACTCGTCCGCCGCCGCGCGGCAGCCATGCGCTCAGTGGACTGATCCTCACCGCCAACACTCAACCCACACCCGGGAGGCGACGCCCATCGCCTCCCTTTTGGCGCCCATGAACGACACCTCTCAGACAAGCGATCCCATCGGCGAGGCGATTGCCGATCTCACCTCGCGCCGCCGCGGCAGACAGCAAGCCGGCCACGAGCGCCTCCTTCAGATGAGCGAGCCCGATTCGCTGTGGCACGAGGCGTTGCTCGAACGGATGGACGAGCTTCTGGCGCACAAAAACGCCCAGGTGCGCGGCTCGGCCTATCTGGCGCTGGCCAACGCGGCGGGCGAAGGCGCGCTCTCCACGCTGCTCGAACACCTGGACGAAAGCGAAGGCGACGCCCGGCTCGACCTCGTCGAAGCGCTGATCATGGCGGGCAGAGCAGCCTGGCCAACCCTCGAAAAATTCCTCGGCGACGAGCTCTTCGAGATTCGCTTCGCGGCCGCCGGTGGCCTCATCGAGTCGGGCCATGAGCGCTGCTACGACGTTCTGAGAGAGGGCCTTGGCTTTGATGACACGCGCTATCTCGCGCTCTCGGGGCTCTACCGCCTCGGCGACAGGCGCGCGCTGGAGCCTGCTCGGGCCATCTTCGGCAAGCTCTTTGTCTCGGGCTTTGAGCGCGTGGCCGCGGCGGGCGTTCTGGCCAAGCTGGGCGATATGGATGGACGGCGGTTTCTCATCGATCGGGCCGAGCGGCGTCGCGGTCTGGAGCGCGGCCTGGCCATCGAGATTTTGGGCGAGCTCAAGGTCGGTGAATCGTTCGACGCGCTCCTCACCTGCCTGAATGACCCGCGCGATCCCTTTCGCGGCGCGGCGGCGCGTTCGCTTGGCGCACTGGGCCGCCCAGAGGCGCTTGAGCCGCTCAAGACCGTTCTTTTCGACGCGGACGAAGACCCGGATCTGCGCATGGACGCGGCCGAGGGCCTGATGAACCTGAAAACGCCAGAGGCGCGCGAAACCCTCCAGAACGCGCAAGCCACTTTGTCGGCGGTGCTTTCCGCGTCTGAAGAGGCGGCCGCGGAGCTCAGGACCGTCCTCGACGAGGCGCTGTCCCATTTTGACGCTGCGGATATTTTTCCCGCGGGCGACACGGACGGCATGGACAAGCGCGAAGACAAATAAACCGCGGGTGTTTTGTTTTAGCCTGAATGCCCGACATGTATTGCCGCCATTGTTTCGCGATTTGGCCGCGAATATATAAAGCGCGGGCGCGAATGAATTTCAACGCAAGCGCTGATTCAATGGTCGGGCATAAATGAATTTAAATTCTGGCTCGGGTTTGAAAACTGGGCGTGGACGCATAAAAACACAGGCGCGGATTCAAAGGTTGGACGCGAATGAATGAAACCACAGGCGCGGATTCAAAAGCTGGGTGTGAATGCGTCAAAATCATTGATGCCCATTGCCATTTGGATGGGGTGGAGGATTTGGCCCGGATTTTGGCGCGGGCCAGGGCGGCGGGCCTGTGTCACCTTGTCGTCAATGGCTTGTGGCGGGCGCCCGGCGACTTTGGATCCGCGCTCGATTTGGCCAGGCGGCACACGGATTTCATCTCGGCCACGGCGGCGATTCACCCACACGACGCGGCGCAGGCGGGCGAAGCCGACTTTGAGCGCGTCCGCGTTCTGGCCCAGGATCCCCTTGTCCGCGCCATCGGCGAGACCGGCCTCGACTACCACTACAACCTCTCGCCCCCGGGCGTTCAGCGCGAGGCCATGCGCCGCCACATCCGACTCGCCCGCGCCGTGAATAAACCGCTCGTCCTCCACATTCGCGAGGCGCACGGCGACGCGCTCGATCTCTTTGTCGAAGAAGGCGCGACAGGCCACCCGACACAGGTCCACTGCTTCACCGGCACGCCAGACGAGGCGCAATCCTGGCTCGAACTCGGCTGCCATCTCTCCTTTTCCGGGGCCCTGACCTTCAAAAACGGCGAGGGCATCCGCGCGGCGGCCCGACTCGTCCCCCTCGACCGCCTGCTCGTCGAGACCGACAGCCCCTACCTCGCGCCCGTCCCCCATCGCGGCAAGCGCTGCGAACCCGCCTTTGTCGTCGAGACACTGCGCGTCCTGGCAGAGGTGCGCGGCCTTTCAGTCGACGAGATGGCCGCAGTCACCACCCAAAACGCGATCCGCCTTTTCAATCTGCCGCCGCTTCTTTCCGCCCCTTTGCGCGGCGAGGCCTCCCCATGACGCGACCGCCCTCCCTCGGCGTTCTCCTTAAGATCGCCCGCCCCGGCGCTTTCTTCCAGGCCCTTGTCCGCGCCCTGCTCCTCAGCGCCCTGCCTCTGTCCGCGGCCTGTGATGACGTGCGCGCCCAACCCAGCGCTGCCCTCCCGTCGACCGTGAGCGCCCCTCCCGTAGCCTCCGGCGAGAAGCCTCCGACCGCCTATCCCGCCCTCAACCCCAGGCTCTCCCAGACCGGACAGGCGCGCCTCACCACGCGCGACGGCCGCGTCCTCGACATCGCCGTCGAAATCGCCTCCAACGACGAAGATCGCGCCCGCGGCCTGATGTTCCGCCGCCACCTCGACCCCATGGCCGGCATGATCTTCGTCTTTCCCGACGAGGCCCCGCGCGGCTTCTGGATGGTCAACACCTACATCCCGCTCGACATGCTCTTCGCCCGCGCCGACGGCACCATTGTAGGCATCGTCGAAAACGCCGAGCCCTTGACCTCGACCTCGCGCCCGAGCCACGCCCCGGCCAAATTCGTCCTCGAAGTCAACGGCGGCTTTTGCGCCCGCCACGGCGTCACGCCCGGCGACAAAATCGAGCTTTTCGGCCTCTACCGACTCGACTGATCGCCGCCTTGCTCACAGGTAGCGCTCGATCTGCTTGAACAGGTCAATGCGATCGACCAGGTCGGTCAGATAATCGAGCTTGTCCGTCGAGATGCGCAGCACCGGCGAGAGCGTGTAGCGATCAAACCAATCCTCATAAAAAGCGTTGAGGCGCCGCAGATAATTCACCGGAATATCCGCCTCCATCGCCCGTCCACGGCCATGAATCCGCTTGCGCAGCGTCGATACCTTGGCCTGCAGGTAAATCATGATGTCCGGCGGCTCCAGCGACTTGGCGATCACATCGTAAAGCTCGCAATAAGTCTGCCAGTCGCGCTTCGTCATCAATCGCTGCCGATAGAGGTTGCGCGCGAAGATCTCCGCGTCCTCATAGATCGTCCGATCCTGAACCACCGCCCCCGCCGTCCGCTCCAACTCGCGGTGCAACCTGAATTTGTGGGTCAAAAAATAAATCTGCGACTGAAACGCCCACGTCTTCATGTCGCGATAAAAATCCGCCAGATACGGATTCGTGTCGTTCGGCTCATAAAACGGCTTCAGCCCATAACGGCGACACAAAAAACCAACCAGCTCGGTCTTCCCCGCCCCAATGTTCCCCGCCACCGCGATAAATCGTTTGCGCTCTGACATGGCGCGGCTCTTTAGCCAAAGCCCATCCGCCCGCAAGTCTTTTAATGCGTGGCGATTTTACTCCGCCTCCACCGTCTCGTTTTTTTAACGCGTGGCGTTTTTTTTAATTCGCCGCGGTCCGATCGGTTGAATGATGTTTTGGCGCCTGTTTTGGAATTTTTAATTTTATTTTATTTATTGAAATGGGTGTTTTTTGGGTGGGGTAATAAATAATTTAAATCGAGCTGTTGGATGGAATCTGCGTCCTTCGCCAGGGCAAATGGATTTTGAGCAAAATCAAACAAGCTCAGACGGCCAGGGGCGCGCTCGCGGCGCGTTGGGCGCGATTTTCCAATGCCTGCGGCTCAAACCAGAGCTTTTGCGCCAGGCGCACGATTTGATCCCGGTCGAGGCCACCGGCGTTTGAGGCCACGAGCGCCCACAGCTGATTCTGGACAGCCGACAGGTCGAGGTGGAGCCCCAGCCGCTGCGTCAGTTCGATGAGCTCGGTCAGCTCGAAGACAGCGTCGGCGCTCTGATAGCCCCCCAGGCGATCCATCTCGCGCCGCAGCATGCGGTCAAAGGCCGGCTTGAGCGGCGACAGGTCGGGTGAGACGCCGAGTTTTTCGGCGGTGCGCTTGAGCTGCGTGAATTCGGCGTGGGCTTTGGCGCGTTCGACGCGGCCTTCCTCCAGACGGCGGACGAGCTCCTCGAACTGGTGCGAGAGCGAGCGATCGGCGGCCACGCACAGCGGCAGGGGAATGGGCGAATCGATCTCGCGGAGCAGCTCCATCAGGCGGCGGTTGGTCTCGAAGACGCCCTGGTAGAGGTTTTCGTAACGGCCCATGGCGTCGCCGAGCAGCAGGGAGGCCATGCGTCGGCGCTCGTCGAGAAAGAGGTCGCGCAACGTGTAGTCGCGGCCGGGGAAGAGCTTGTCGATGTCGCGCAAAAGCGGCGCGATCTGGCCGCGGCCAAAGGTCGACAACAGGCGATCGCTCAGTTCGCTGTGCGCGCCCGGGCTGGCAAAGGGCGTCAGGCCCAGACGGAAGTCGGAACCGCCAAAGTGGAGCACGACAAAGCTCACGTCGATTTGCTCGGCGGTGCGGCAGCTCTCCAGTTCGAGGTGGCCCAGGGCGAGGGTGGCGCCCCCCAGGCTCTCGCGACGGCAGAGCGACAGGGCGTAGCGGTGGCCGAGGCAGAGGCCTTCTTCGGCGGGCGTGTCAAAGAGGCTGGCGATGGCGAAGTGCGCCGCCACGCTCTCAATGGGGACGCGCGAGGGCAAAACGCACTGCTCAAAGACGCCGTCGCCGTCGCCAAACTGGGCGAGGTTCGACTCGGCGCGCCTGAGGGCGCCGCGGAAGATGGGTTCGAGGTCGACGCCGGTCAGCGACTCGGCCAGCTCGATGGCGCGCGCGGCGTAGCGCAGGTTTTGCACGGTCTCGATGCCCGACAGCTCGGAGAAGAACCAGCCGCAGCTCGAATACATGAGCAGTGCCTGGCGCTCCATGTCGAGCAGGGTGAAGGCGCGGACGCGCTCTTTGGGGTCGAGCACGCGGCCGGCCAGGCGGGTGATGAGCGCGTTTTGGCTGGAACGCGTGGGGTCGAGGACAAGGCCGATGGCCTGATCGCGCGCCTGCCACGGGTCGACGAAGATCGCCCTGGCCTCCCGTTCGTAGATCTCGTCGAGGTGGCCGCGCAGCTGATCCAGCGCTTCGCGCAAGGGCGCCCGCCAGCGCTGATGCCAGCCGACTTGTCCCGCGCTCTGACAGCCGCAGTCGCCGCGCCAGCGCTCCAGGCCGTGGACACAGCTCCAGCTCGATCCCTCGATGATCTCCGCTTCCCAATCGAGCGGCAGGCGGTCGAGGGCCTCGCCGAGGTTGACGAGTTCGAATTCGTCGCTCTCGTCGATCTGATGCAGCGCCTGGGCGAGCACCTCGTCGGCGCCTTTTTTGTGATGGCCAAACGTCTCGCCGTCGATGGCGATGGTCAGCACCTCGTCGTGGCCACGCCGCGCGTCAAAGCCGAGCCTGAGCGCCGAGATGAGGGCGTCTGGCGACTTGAGCGCGCCGTCAAAGGCCAGGGCGCGGGCGATGGGGCCGTCGTAGAAGAACGCTGCCAGAGAGAGGTCGCCGCCGAGGTTGAGGCGATAGGGCCGGGAGGGGTCGAATCTGCCCCCCTCGACATCGAACCAGTCGCCGTCGGGCGCGCGTAAACGCCGGGCCTGGTAGGGCGAGAGGACGACGAAGCGGATGCCCTCGCGCGCCAAATCGCGCAGCGTGTCGAGGTCCACGGCCAGCTCGGGAAGCCAAAACCCCTCGGGCGGGCGCTGAAAGCGGTGGCGGAAGTCGGCGATGCCCCAGCGGATTTGCGTTCGGCGGTCGCGCGGCGAGCACAAGGGCAGGATCGAGTGGCTGTAACCCTGCGCCAGCGCGTTGCCGTGGCCGCATCGCCTCAGGCTCGCTCTGTCGGCTTCGAGGATGCGCTCGTAGGCCTTGGGGCGCTCGCGTTCGAGCCAGGAGAGCAGTGTCGGGCCGACGTTGAAGGAGATGCGCTCGTAGTTGTTGACGATGTCGCGGATGCGTCCGTCGGCCGTTTTGATGCGCGCGGCGCCGTTCGGCTCGTAGCACTCGGCGGCGATGCGGGCGTTCCAGTCGTGGAATGGGTAGGCGGAGTCCTGAACCTCGACCGTGTCGAGCCAGGGGTTGTCGCGCGGCGGCTGATAAAAATGGCCATGGAGGCAGAGGAGGCGGCGAGTCGTCATGGCGCCGAAGCTAGGCACCCGGTGGCGCGGCGGCCAGCTCACCCGGCGAATTTTTGCGCCGCGTGTTGGCTGCCGCGTTTGGGAACAGCGCGAATTTCCCGCCGCGTCAGGCGCCTTTTGTCCCCATTGGGGCCAGAGACCGCGCCTCGCCCAAAAAAGCGGGATCTTTGCCCACGAAAACGCCAAGAAGCGCGCGCTTGAGCCGCCCACCTCGTTCCCCATCCGACAGGCCACCGCCATGACCGAACCAACCGCCGCCAGGATTCTCATCGTCGAAGACGACCTCTCCATTCTCACCGGGCTCTCCATCAACCTGAGGCACGAGGGCTTCGAGGTGCTCCAGGCGCAGGACGGCGAGCGCGGCCTTCAGCGGGCGGTCGACGATGCCCCGGACCTCGTGATCCTCGACGTGATGCTGCCGGCGATGAACGGCTTCGAGGTGCTCAAGGAGCTCAGGCGTCGCGGGCTCAGGCTGCCGATCGTGATGCTCTCCGCCAAGGGCCTGGAGCAGGACAAGATCATGGGACTCGACCTGGGGGCCGACGACTACATCTCCAAACCCTTTGGCATCCGCGAGCTCGTGGCGCGCGTGCGGGCGGTGTTGCGACGACACAGGAGCGGCCAGACGAACACCCTCGGCTTTGGCTGTGTCGAGGTCGATCTCGACGCCCAACGCGTTCTCAAGAGCGGCGAGGAGGTCCCGCTCACGGCCCAGGAGTTTCGCCTGTTGCGCTACCTCATCGAGCATCCGGGCCGCGCCATCACGCGCCAGGCGTTGATCGAGGGCGCCTGGGGGTTCGACTATCAGGGCACCGCGCGCACGGTGGACAACTTCGTCCGCAACCTGCGCGCCAAGCTCGAAGAAGACCCCGAGGAGCCTGTTTACATCCTCACTGTCCGCGGCGTGGGTTACCGCTTCTCGCAGGGCCAGGGCGCGCTCGACGACCGCTGACAGCGCCCTGCAAGGCATTGTCGCGGCGGATCGTTTTGGGCAGGGCGGAATGCATTAAAAATGTCGAGGCGCGGGGAATGGGCAGGGCGGAATGCATTAAAAATGTCGGGGCGCGGGGAATGGGCAGGGCGGAATGCATTAAAAATGTCGGGGCGCGGGGAATGGGCAGTGCGGAATGCATTAAAATGTCGAGGCGCGGGGAATGGGCAGGGCGGAATGCATTAAAAATCGGCGCGGGGGAGGGTGAAGTGGAAGGTGCTGCCTTTATCGGGTTCGCTGGTGACGGAGATTTTGCCTTTGTGCGATTCGATGATGCGTTTGGCGATGGCGAGACCGAGTCCTGAACCTTCGGTGCGGCGGCTGAGCAGATCGTCGGCGCGGTAGAATTGTTCGAAGATGCGTTTGAGGTCGGATTTGGGGATGCCCTTGCCGGTGTCGGACACGCTGAAGCGAACGACTTTTGAGGAGAGCGTTTCGATCTGAACGGAGATTTTTTGGTCTCCGCCGGAATACTTGAGGGCGTTTTCCAGGAGGTTGAGCAGAACGCCGCTGATTGCTTCTGGGTCGGCCATGACCTCGGGCAGGGCGCGTCCCAGGCGGACTTCGAGGAGGCTTTCGTCGAAGGGGTGACCGGCGGCGCGCTGATGGGTGCGAAAGGCGGTCAGGGCCGCGTCGATGAGTTCGGCGGGTGGAACGGCGCGCAGGCGGTAGATTTTGCGGCCGCTCTCGATGCGCGACCAGTCGAGCACGCGTTCGATCATGGTGGAGAGGCGTTCGGTCTCGCGGGTGAGGAGTTTGAGGCACTCCTGGCTTTCCTCTGGCGTGGCGCGGCCCATGGCCAGGGTTTCGACGAAGATGCGGATGGAGGTGAGCGGCGTGCGCAAATCGTGACTGAGCGCGGAGACGAAGTCGGTCTTGAGTTTGGAGAGGCGCGCTTCCTGGAGCAGAGCGCGGCCGACGAGCAGGGTCCCCAGGATCAGCGCCAGATAAAAGACGATGAGCAGCACGAGGTAGATGGTCCGGCTTGTCTGAACGCGTTTGTCGAGGCCATCGGCGAGAGAGGCGACGAGCTCGAAGTCGGCGAGCGGGGGGGCCAGGCGCCTTGTGGCGAACGGTTCGCGGTCGCCCTCGGTGGGCGAGCGCATCATCTCCGCGAGCATGGTGAAAAACCGCCCGCTCTCGGTGCCGCCGGCGCGTCTCAGGTCGTAGGTCGTCGCCAGGTCTTGGGGCGAGAGAGCCTGCAGGCGTGCGCGCAGTGTCGGCTCGTCGACTTGATAGACAAAGACGAGGTCCTGCCCCAGTCGCCGCGCGGCGAGGATGGCGTCGGCGAGAGGTCCTTCCTCGAATTGGAAGTAGCCGGCGCCGCGTGTGACGAGCTCCCGGGCGCGCGGAAGAAGGCTCTGGCCGAGGCGCTGCCGTGTGGAGGCGGTCTTTGGGGCGTGGCCGCTGTTGGGGACGGAGAATTCGTCGAGCAGAAAGCGTTCTGAGGTCTCGTCAAAGAGGAGGGCAGTCCCATAGAGCGGGTTGGCCGCGCGCTTTGTCGCCATCCACACGCCTGCCTCGCCTGTGGGCGGATTGAGCTCGTCGAGGGTGCGCGCCAGCTCTTCGGTGAGTCGTTTTTCGATCTCTTCCAAGGCGCTGTTGACGCGCAGGTTGAGCGCCGCCCGTTCGTTTTTGATGGCCAGCACGCCAAAGCCAGACAGTCCGGCGCTCGGCACGACGACCAGCGAGAGGAAGAGGAAGAAGATGCGTCGAAAGCTGCGCAGCTCGTAGGACGTGCGGGCCATGGCGGGGCGCCTTTTTTGTGCCGGGGATGAAGGGCAAAAGTGGGGGAGGGGAGAATGGCTCGCGCGACAAATATTGGCCGCTGTCGAATCAGCAGATGAATCAACTGAGGCGAATGATCGCGCGGATAAATTTATCAACGCTCAAACACGCGCTGTTTAAATAATTTAATTTATTGTTGAAGAGGATGGCGGCTTGGAAGACATCGTTTTTAGGATTATGACGCGACGGCTTTAAACGCGTTTTTAATTTTATTTTATTTGTTTGATGTTTTGGGGCGGCATGTCTGGCGGATGGTGTGTGGATGGATGTCTGTGATTGGCGCCAGTCGCGTCGAAACAGCGGTTCGCCGAATTTTGCCCCGGATTTTGGCGTATTGAAGACAATAAAAAGCCCGCCGATCACTTTGGAGCGGCGGGCCTTTGTCGCTTTGTGCGCGCGATTAGAAGGTGCTGTTCAGGAAAGCGCCCCAGCTCGTCTTCGAATACCAGATGCCTTTCTTGTAGGCATTGAATTCAGAGCTTTTCTTCGAGGCGGGGAAATAGATCGCCATGCCGTGGGTGTAGGTGTCGTAATAGAAATACTGCCAGTAATAGTTGTCGAAATAATTGTGCGCGCGTTCATAGAGGATGGTCTCGTCGAGCTGGGCGTCGAGGGCTTCGGCGGCGATTTGGACGCTGCTGCTGAACGATGTCGTGTTGGCCACGCTCTGGACAAACTGGCGCAGGTCGACGTGCTCGGTGACGGCAAACTCCCACAGATCGCCGCGCAGGGCATTGATCGTCGACTTGGCGTTTTCGTCGATGAGGGCGTCGGCGAAGGCGTCGAGCTTTTCATGGAGGGCGTCCATGGAGGTGAGGTCCGTGACCGAGAGCGTGGCGTTGTCGGCGCTCTTCTCGTGGTAGCCGTCGACGATGTGCCTGGCGAAGTCGGCCGCTTCCATGGACGGGTTACGGCTCAGGATCGGCAGGAAGTAGTCGTAGCTCCAGCCATTGGCGGGCTCGGTTTCTTCCGAGGCGACGAGGACATTGCCGTAGGGCGCGCTGGCTGAAGCGACCTCGTACATGGCCATCAGGCAGGCGTCGAAGCCGATGAGATCGAGCTTCTGGCCGGCCGCCTCGACGATGGGGGAGAGCGCTTTGGCGTAATCGCCGGTCGACAAATAAATGCCCTCATAGGTGCCGTATTCGTCGTTCGAGAAATCCTTGAAGAGAGGCGATGCCGTCTCGCCATTCTTCCAGCCGCCGCCGTGATTCCACATGATGAGGGCGTAGCGCTTGGCGGGGTAATTCTCGACGGACCAGACGCCGAATTTGCGCAGCGTCCGATAGTCGCCCATGTCGGCTTCCTTGCCGCTGAAGATCGCGCTGCCACTGTCGAGCAGCTCCTTGCCGCCCGGCTTCATGCGGTAGAGGTTCGTGTTGTTGCGACCGTAGTCGTCGTAGAGGACGATCACGTTGATGTCCTCGCCATTGGTCATCTTCTGCATCTCTTTGAAGTCGCTGGCGGCGTATTCGTAGAGATTGTTGTCGCCGTTCATGAAAACCATGAACGTCCACTCGGCGAGCTCAGGCTCGGGCTCGGGTTCCGGCTCGGGCGCGGGTTCGGGTTCCGGTTCGGGTTCAGGCTCGACAGGATCCACCGGATCGATTGGCGCCGCTGTGTCGCCCTCGTCGCCCGCGTCAGGAGAGGGATCGACCACCGGCTGCGCGGGGACGGCGTCCTCGGAGACGGCGTGCGAGCCGATGCCATCGAAGGTGTCCTTGGCCATGACATCCCACTCGGTGGCGAGCGTGGAAAAGTCGGCGTCGGTGGCGGTGCGCCCGCTGAGAATGTCGGCGTTGCGGCGCAGCGTCATGTCCTGAGTCGCGGCTGCCCCCTGAATCCATTTGCCGCCCGTGGGGCGAGTGCCGATGTGGCCGAAGACATCGACCGCGGTGCCGTCGCACACGAGCTCGAGCGCGTCATCACCATTGAAGTTGGCCACGTCGCTCGTCGCGAAGCAGCGACCCTTGAGCGCGTTGGCCGCGCCCTTGCTGCAGAAGGCGCCTGTGCCGCCCGCCTCAATCGAGAACTCGACGCTTCCCGCCGCCTTGGTGGCGCCATTGGGATAGAGGTTGATGGCGCAATTGGCGGTGTTGGCCGAGGCGTTGTGAACCTCGATGGCTTTGTTGTTTGACGATCCCTCGACGTATTCGCTGAAAAAAACGCCACCAAAGACTGCTTCGGCTGTCGCGCCTGATTCGTCACCGGTGGCGCCCGTCTCTTCGCCGCAGGCGCAGGCTCCCCAGGCGCCGCCCATGCAGCTCTGGACGCTCCAGGATTCATCGGGGCAGACGCAGTAGGCCATGGCGCTTGCTTCGCAGGCTTCGGTCTTGCCAAGAATGGAGAGCGCGCTGGCGCCATTGTTCGTCGCGTCCGACTCGCCCTCGCCACAGGCGGCCAGAAGGGTCGAGCCCATGACTGCGGTGAATATCAATGCGGATTTTTTCATTTGTCTGACCCTCAGGTGCAAACGGGGGAGAGGAGAGACGCATCGACCTTTCTTTGGCTTCGGCATCTCCCGACAGACACCGGAAAGGCTCCCTGACATGCGCCACACGGCTGCGTAAAAACGGCTCGATAAAGTGCTCGCTGCTCTTTGCTTTGCCTTTTGGGCTTGGCTTTGCCTCTTGGGCTTTCCTCTCGCGCGATGATTGCTCGCGCGTTGACCAAAACGGGCGCCCGAACACGTTCAGACTGGGCGGGTTAAAGGTCACCCGCCTGCCCGGGCGAATTTCGGGGGGGCCTTTTGCGCGCGCGGCGGCGACAAGGCCAGGCTTTTTTTGAGGAAATCGCCTCGGTGACAACAGCGCCTCGCCGCTCTGCCGACCCAGCGCGCCGTCAACGCGACACGTCACGCCTTGCCCGTTATCGCCGCCTTTGCTCCTGCTGAGCCGGACACCGTGAATGTCTTGTGAGCAGGAGTTTTTCAAAACAGCGCTTTGTAGGGTGAAAGGTAAAATAAAATATAATAAAACGCGCGTAAATAAACGTTCACAGAAAAACGCGGCAATAATTGTCTTTTGCGACGCGTCTTTTGTGGTCCAGGCGATTTGTCTGGCAGGGGCGGCGGGTGGTGTTGGGCGAGATGATTGCCATATGGACAGGTTTGCCGCGCCACGCTTGGAATAAATTAATTTTGGAGCTGATGTGATTTGTGACTAGCGCGATGTCTTGATTTTGAATTGGTTTGAAATGATGTGTCGATAGAATCCAGAGTATGGTTTGAGCTTAATACCAGACCTTGAGGATAACGACTTCGACCTCGCCTTTGGGGCGATTGACCACGGCCTCCTCGTCCACGCCGCGCCCGATCAGCGCTTTGGCCAGTGGGGATTCGATGCTGATTTGTCTGTTTTTCACGTCGAATTCATCGGGACCGACAATGCGGTAGGTCGATTGACGCCCGTCTTCGTCTTCGATCGTGAACCAGGCACCGAAGAAAATTTTGTCGGTTTGCGCCTGCGTTTTGGGGTCGACGACGGTCAGCGAATCAATGCGCTTGGAGAGGTAGCGAATGCGTCTGTCGATTTCGCGCAGCTTTTTTTTGCCATAAATATATTCCGCGTTTTCAGAGCGATCGCCCTGGGCGGCGGCGGCCGAAACTTCGGCGGTGATTTTGGGACGCTGCACTTTCCAAAGATCTTCGAGTTCGAGCCGCAGGCGGGAAAACCCCTCGGGCGTGATGTATCGCGCGGCTGGCGCCGGCGTCGACTCTTCGTCGAGATCGTCCTCGTCCAAGTCAGTCTCTTCGGCTTTTGTCCGTTCCATGGGATTCTTTCTGAAGATATAAAATCAATGCCTGCGCGGCGGAGATTATCGTTTTTTGGCAAACAGAAAATTAAAGAAATCGACGACAAGGTCGGCCAGAAATCGCTCGTGACGTGTTTCCTGATGCGCATAATAGCCGTCCACGCTGATGGCGCCGTTTCGATAATTATTTCGGTATAAATATGGCTGCATTTCCCGTTCGAAATGCCCCATTTTATCGACAGGGTGCATGTAAACCGGACTGGCGGTCGGCGAGGCGCAGCTGCCGCAGCGGTGTTCGCTGCCATCGATAAAGACGTGTTTGTATCCGACGCGCTTTTGGCAGACGGCGCAGCGATAGGCGCGGTGAGGTCCGTCCTGTTCAGAGAGATCGTTTTCGTCGCCAAAGGCGATGCCGTAACGGCGCGCGGTGCGGCTGTCGTCGACGCGTTGCGCGCGGGCGCGGTTGAGGGCGTCCTGGGCCACATAGGTCGCGCTGCCCTGGCCGCGGAGAAGGAGCTGCAGTTCGCCCGCGTCGAAGAAGATGCCATGGCAGCAGGGGCAGACATCGAGGTTGACGCCCTGAAAGTTGCCGATGGAGAGCGTCACGTCGCCGCAGCGCGGGCATTTGGGGACAGCCTGGCCACACTTGAAACATTCGGTGACGTTTGGGCTGTCGTTCAGCTCGTCGTGGCACTTCTTGCAGTGGCAGCGGTAGCCCGAGCGCATGGCGTGGCCGACGACGCTTTCGACGATGTCGCGATCGGCCAGGGCGACCAGTTCGTCTGTGTCGAACCAAAAGCCATTGCAGTTGGTGCAGCCGTCAATCGTGACGCCACGCACCTGCAGGGGGTCCATCTCGCTCTGGCAGGCGGGGCAGCGGCGGTGAGGAAGGGCGTCGTGCATGAAAGCTCCCGTAGGTGGCGCCAAAGGGCGCCTCAAAAAAGGCGCGCCTTTTACTTTCGCGGGAGGACAGCGTCCAGAAGCCGCCCAGCGCGTCGCCAGGGGCAGGGGAGACCACCTGTGGGCGCACGTCGTTCCAGAGGGGCGCAGGTGTGGAACGCGTCTTGCTTTGCGTGGCGGTTGCGGCGGGCTTCAGCCGTTTCGCTCAGAGGCGGTGTGGGGGGCGAGCTGACATGGGGCGCGGGCGTTGGCGGGGGCGTTCCAGGCGATTAAGTCCAGTTGTCCTCGCGTCAACCCTCGCGGCGCTGGGTCGCGTAGGCCTCCAGACCGGCGCTGTGTCGTCGCTGATCCTGAGGCGTGGGGGTCGCGCTGTAGGATTCGCAGCGCAGGCAGCTGAAACTGTTCCAGCCCTTTTTGACCGCCTCGTTGAGGCATTTGTCGTAGCGCGGGCAGAAGAGGTTGCGCTGCTCTTCGGCACAGGGCGCCTGAGCGTCAGAGATGACCTTGTGGGAGACTTTCAATTCGGTTGGGAAAGGTTTCATGGCGTTCTCGTCGAAAGGGGAGGGCCGAAGGGATGCGGCTGGTTCGCGCTGCCCCAGGCGTGCCCGCCGCTGTGGGTGGGAGGGTGTCGCCGCTGACCAATGGCGACTGGCGGACGTGGCGCGGCCAAAGGAAATCCCCATCAAGGCCTTGTGTCCGAGTCGCCTGCGGCGCCTGCGAAGAAAAGAGCGCGGAAAGTGGCA
Organism: Myxococcaceae bacterium; assembly: GCA_017500825.1. GTDB lineage: Bacteria > Myxococcota > Myxococcia > Myxococcales > UBA5297 > UBA1203. The sequence goes on from JAFVYB010000036.1 coordinate 25,521, forward strand.
GCCGACCTGCAGGAAGTCAATTCAATATGCCCATAGGGGGCATCGGTGCGCCCCGGGAAGGTCTGAGGTCCGCGAAGCGTGGACGATCCTGTCGCCAGGGGAGGCGCCTTCAGATGGAGGCGGCATTGAGGCGGCAGGCCGTCTTTGGGCAAAGCGAAGGAAGCCACCAAGGGGCGCGCTTGGACCGCCGCGGTGGGAGGGCAATTCGTCGGCCGTGGCCGGATGGGGTCAGATCACCGGGATGAGTTCGCGCAGGCGTTGGCTGAGTCGCGTGTAGCGCTGGCTCTGATCGACGGTTTTGACCGCGAGTCCCAGGGCGCGGCGGCTGCCGACGAGGACGACCATTTTTCGGGCGCGCGTGACGGCCGTGTAGAGCAGGTTGCGCTGCAGCATGAGGAAGTGCTGCGTGTGGATGGGAACGACGACGCACGGGTATTCGCTGCCCTGGGATTTGTGGATGGTGCAGGCGTAGGCGAGTGCCAGTTCGTCGAGGTGGGCCGACTCATAGGTGACCGTCCGCCCGTCGAAGTCGACCGTGAGCGCGCGTTCCTCCTCGTCGATGGCGCTGACGCGGCCGAGGTCGCCGTTGAAGACCTCCAGGTCGTAGTTGTTCGTCTGCTGCATCACCTTGTCGCCCGCGCGCAGCAGGCGGTTGCCGCACAAAAGGGCGCGCCCGTGGGGATTGAGCAGCGATTGCAGCTCGGCGTTGATGTTCTGGCCGCCGAGGAGACCGCGCCGCATGGGCGTGAGCACCTGGATGTCGCGGAAGGGATCGAAGCCAAAGGCGCGCGGCAGGCGATCGCGGACCGTCTTGCGGATGGCGTCGAGGCAGCGCTCGGGGTCGTCGCGCTCGATGAAATAAAAGTCGCAGGGGTCTTTGGTGCCCTCGACAGGGAACTGGCCCTCGTTGATGCGGTGCGAGTTGACCACGATCATGCTGCGCCTGGCCTGGCGGAAGATGGTCGACAGTCGCACCACGGGCACGCGCTTGGAGGCGATGAGGTCGCTGAGAACGCTGCCGGCGCCGACAGAGGGCAGTTGGTCCACGTCGCCGACAAAGATGATCTGGCAGCTGAGCGGCAGGGCCTTGAGCACGTTGTAGGCGAGCGGCGTGTCGAGCATGGACGCCTCGTCGAGGATCAACAGGTCGGCCTCGATCGGGTTGTCGCGCCCGCGCTCGAAATTCATCGTCTTGGGGCTGAATTCGAGCAGGCGGTGGATGGTCAGCGCCTCGCGGCGCGTCGTCTCGCTCATGCGCTTGGCGGCGCGGCCAGTGGGGGCGGCCAGGCGGATGCGAACGCCCTTTTTCTCCAGGATGCGGATGATGCCGTTGACGATCGTCGTCTTGCCCGTGCCCGGACCGCCGGTGATCACGAGCACTTTGGCGTCGATGGCGCGGCGGATGGCCTCGCGCTGTTCGTCCGCCAGCTCGATGCGCTGCTTTTCCTCGAACCAGGCGATGGCGCGCTCGACGTGAATCGGCGGTCGCCTGAGCGGCGTGGCGAAGAGCGCCTGGATGCGGGCGGCGATGCCTGTCTCGGCGATGTGCAAAGGCGTGAGGTAGACGGGCGCGCGCGGGTCGTCGGCAGGGTGGCCCGGGGTCGTCGCGTTGGCGTTCAGCGCGTAATCCGCCTCGGCCTCGCCCAGTTCGAGTCGCCGCTGTCCCCCCTCGTCAAAGCGCGCGGTCTCCGGCCTGCCGTCGAGGGCGATATCGCCGCTCTGAGCCAGTGATTCGAGGGCGGTTTCGAGGATGGGCGCGTCGATCTGGAGCATCTGGGCCGCGTTGGAGAGGAGCAACTCGCGCGGCAAAAAGACGTGGCCGTCGTCGGAGCCCTCGTTGAGCGCGTGCAAAAGGCCTGCCTCTGCGCGGCGCGGCGAGTCGGTGGGGATACCGAGCGCCTGGGCGATGCGGTCGGCCGTCTTGAAGCCGATGCCGAAGATGTCGCGCGCCAGTCGGTAGGGGTTGTCGCGGACGACGTCGATCGCCTTGTGGCCGTAGCGCTTGTAAATTTTGACGGCGTAGGCGGGCGAGACGCCGTGGCTCTGCAGGAAGAGCATCACCTCGCGGATTTCCCGCTGCTCGGCCCAGGCCCGGATGATGCGTTCGCGCCGCTTGGGACCGATGCCCTCCACCTCGGAGAGCTTCTGCGGGCTGAACTCGATCACCTCCAGCGTCTTCTCGCCGAAGGCCTCGACCAGGCGCTTGGCGAAAATTTTGCCCACGCCTTTGACCAGCCCCGAACCGAGATAGCGCTCGATGCCGACGACCGACGAGGGGCGCAGCGTGGTGTAGCCCGCCACGTCGAACTGCTCGCCGTATTGTCGGCTCACCGTCCATCGACCTGTGAGGCAGAGGCTCTCGCCGGGCTGCACGCCGATGAGGTTGCCGACGACGGTGACGAGCTCCTCTTTGCCCTCGACCGCCAGGCGATAGACGCCCCAGCCGTTCTCTTCATTGACGAACGTGACGCGCTCCAGGACGCCTTCGAGGCTGTCGCTGGCGGGGATTTTCTGTGGCGGCGGAGAACGCATGAAAGTGAGGCGCCTCTCTCAGTCAAAGTCGTCGCGCGCGTCTGGCCAGTGGCCTGTGGCGCCGCTGGAGAGCGGTGGAAACGTCCGCGCGAGGGCATGTCCCGTCTGGTGACACGGCGTGTTGATGAGGTGCGGGACCTTTATCGTCCGCGATCTTGCCCCCGAACCGTCGTCGCCCATGGACGCGAGGCTGAACGTGTCGACGATGAGGAAGGCCGTCAGGATGGCGCGCAAGACCAGTGATCTCGCGCTCACGCTGCAACAACCAGGAAGGGAGGTTCATGGTGTCCACTCCCCGCGCGAAACACCCTCGACCCAGGCCGCGCGCAGAAAAACGGCGCGCCCCCTATGCCTCACACCGCTTTTCGCCAACTCTTTTTCATGCGGGTCGCCAAAGTCGTTTCACCGCCGCAAAATTTATTTTGGAGGAATTGTTGGAACGCGTTTTGGCGGCGCGCTTTGACTCATGATTAATGCGTGTCTTCGAATTTATCGGCGCGTTTGAGGCGCAATGCGTAACAAAACGAGTTTGTTTGAATTATTTGAGGCACGATGCATTGAATTGTTTGAGGCGCGATGCATCAGGGGTTTTCTTCTTTGCGCTGGGAGAAGACGCGCCTGTCGTCGAGAGCCTGCTGGTTCGCCTCGATTTGTAAAAAGCGCAGGCCGCGGCTGAGGTCGTCCTGGTCGAGGGCGCCGATAAGGCGGCCGGAGGCGTCGAGCACGGGCAGAATGGTTGGTCTGCCGCGTTCGCCGAAAAGATCGATGGCGCGCGTGAGTGGTTCGTCGGGCGAGAGGGTGTTTGTGGCGGGCGCGGCGATGTCGCCGACAGCGGTTTGGGCGCGTCTGTCGAGGGGCAGGGCGGCGATTTGCGTCAGGGAAATAGTCCCCACCAGGGCGCCCTGTTCATCGATGGCGAAGAGGATGTCCCGCTGGCCTGCGCGCATGGCGGCGAAGGCGTCTTCGAGCGAGGCGTCTTTCTCGATGGTCGCGGGCCTCTGGCGCATCACCTGGCGCACGCGGACGCCTTCGAGGGCGGTTTGCAGCTGCTCGCTCTGACGCTCTGCCTCGGCGCCGAACCAGATGAAGAGCGCCACCAGCATGAGGATGAAGTTCACGGTGAAGAGCGCGAGCACAAAGAGGATCGCGGCAAAGACGCGTCCGACCGCAGCCGCCACCCGCGTCGCCCTGCTCCGTCCGAGAGGTCGCGTGAGGAGCGCGCGCAGGATGCGTCCGCCGTCCATGGGGAAGGCCGGCAGCAGGTTGAAGAGGCCGAGGAAGAGGTTGAGGTAGCCGAAGTAGAAGAGCCCGAAGTGCGCGGGGAACGACGTGGCGGCAGGGACCAGTCGCGTGAGGGCGAGGCTGACTAGGCCGATCGTCAGCGAGGTCAGAGGTCCGACGAACGCCATCAGCGCCTCCTGGCCAGGCTTTGTCGGCATCCGCGTCATGCGTGACACGCCGCCGAGCATCATCAGCGTGATTTCCTTCACCTGGCCGCCCTTTTTCAGCGCGTAGAGCGAGTGCGCCAGTTCGTGCAGCAGCACCGAGGCGAAAAGGCCGAGCGCCATGAGGCCGCCAAAGAGCCAGACCGCGCTCGTCGAGACCTCCGGGGCGAAGGGCGCGCTCTGGGCCGCGCTCAGATAGATGACGCCGAACAGGTAGGCGAAGATCGGCAGGACAACGAGGAGGCTGATGTGCAGCCGCACCTGAATGCCCGCGATGGTCGCGACGTGGAGGCTTGTGCGCATGCGCCAAAGTTGGGGACGGTTGGCGCGAAGGGGAAGTGACAGCGGCCGCCTCAGGCCAGGTCGCGGGGCGGTCGGCGCGAAGTGGGAGGCGTTTGCGCGAGGGGGCGCGGTCTGTGAGGCAAAACAGCGCTGGCGTTCCCAAGGTGGCGCCGCGCGCGAGCGTGTCACAGGCCGGTGGTAAAATCCCGAAGGGGGCGTCGCGGACGCGGATGTCACAGGCCGGTGGTAGAGTGGCGCCAGGGGCGGTGTCTGGTCGCGGGGCTGCTCTGGCGTCGGGCTCAGGGCGACAAAAAAGCGACCTCCTTCGAGGAGATCGCCAGGCGGTGAACGCGGTCGCGCCGTGTCGTTCGCGCGGCAGGTTTGGACGCGCGCGGGCTTCTTCAGATGCCGAGGTCGAAATAGCCCTCCAGCTCCGCGAGCGAGCGCGAGAGCGAGCCATTGGTCACGGCGCTGGCGTCGGTCAGGCCATAGAACTGAAGGGTGAGCGTCTGGCTGGCGTCGCGACTCGGATCGCGGTTTTGAGCATGGGGCCAGGCGTTCGCGGCGGTGGCGCCCTGGGACGCGTTCGCGGGCAGGCGGGCATCGGCCATCTCCACAGCGGGCGCGCGCGGCATGGGCGCGTCTGACGCCTTTCCCACGACAAAACGCCCTGTCATCCAGGCCACGGTCAGCAAAACAGCGGTGGCGGCGGTGGCGCGTGCGGCCGGACTCCATCGGCGCGCCTGGCGCTCAAGACGGCGCTCCTCGACGCGATGGGCCAACGCCTTGAGGTGGAAGGGGTTCGGCTCGACGCTCGTCTCGATCAGGGCGTTCATCACCCGCTGTTCGGCCTGGCATGACTCACAGGTCGCCAAATGCGCGGCGAGTTCAGGATCGCCCTCGGCCCCGTCGTCGAGCGCGCGCAGCCAATACGCCTCACAGCTCAGTGTCGTCTTCGTCATCGCGTGTCTCTCCAAAATCAGCTCCCGCTCGCCTGTCCGCGCCGCCCTCACCACTTGTCGTCGATTTCCCGCATCAGCAGGCGCAAGCGCTTGACCGCGTGATGGAAATTCACCTTGGCGCTGTTCTCCGTGATGCCGAGCGTCCGGGCCACCTCGGAAAAGGGCAGCTCGCCATCGATGCGCAGCGTCACCACCTGCCTTTGTCGCGTCGGCAATTGCGCCATCAGCTTGCGCAGAAGCAGCCGCAGCTCCTTTTTCTCCAAAGCCTCTCCCTCGATCGCCGGCGTGGTCGGTTCGATCGACAGCCCAAAGACGAGGCGCGCGCGGTCGCGCAGGTGGTTTTTGCTGAGGTTGGCGGCAATCCTGAACAGGTAGCTCTTGAGCTGGTTGCCCTGGAAATCGTCGATGTGGGCGAGCAGGCGCAGAAAGGTGCGCTGCGTCAGTTCGTCGGCCTCGTCCGCGTCGCGCGCCCAGCGCAGTGTCAGGCGGTGAATCTGCCGCTGATAGCGGTTCACGATTTGCGAGAAGGCCTTGGGATCCCCCGAACGGTGCGCGGCGATGAGATCGCCGTCGTCGGCATCGTCGGTGAAGATCGGCGCGCGTCCTGTCAGCGTCTCTGTCATCGCCACGTCGGTCAGCCCCGTTGGAGGTGGTTCGTCAAGCCGCGCCCGAACACCTCTCAGGGATTTGAGTTAACCCTCGTCTTTATTTTTTGCGCGCCAGCGCACACCTTTGTTTTTTTTGTGCTTGAGCGCACGGCAGTTTGTTTCCTGCTGTGCGCTTTTTTGTTTTCTACGTTTCAGAACGCGCATTCAAAAAACGCGCTTCCACTCAGCCGCGGCGCAAAACAATGCGCTTGAGCGCGCGCCAACCTCAAACCGCTTCAGCGCGGGGCAATTGTTGATTTTCGCGCTTGAATGCCCGGCAATTGTTCAATTCTCCACGAAATTCCTCCCAAAACA
>JAFVYB010000037.1 GCA_017500825.1 Myxococcaceae bacterium
AAATTTTCGCGCCCGCGCCATTTTTGAAACCAACCTGCGCACTTCATGGGCCGCCGGCCGATTCGCCCAAATGGACGAAATCAAATCCGAGCGGCCTTTTTGGCAATATCGCCACGGCGGCAGCGCCCAGCCCCGGCCCGAGCACCTCGCCTGGGATGGCCTTATTCTCCACGCCGACCACCCATGGTGGCGCACGCATTATCCGCCCAATGGATTCGGCTGCACCTGCCATGTCGTTTGTTTGAGCGCGCGCGAAGTCGACCGCGAATGGAAAAAAGCCGGCGGCAAAGGCAATCCACCCAAACTCGACGCCCATTCGTCCGGAATTGTTTTGGCGCGCGGACCGCGTGGCGAAAAATCAAAGCCGCGCCTTTGGACGCCGCCTGACCCGCAAAAAGACCTCGTCGAGGTCAAGGTCAAAGGCCGTGGGCTCGTGCAGGTGCCGCGCGGCATCGACCCGGGCTGGGACTACGTGCCGGGCAGCGAGGCATTCGAGGCGCAAAAGCGCGAGGAAATCCAAAAACGCCAAGAATCCGAACAAAGGCGCCGGGCGTTTTTGGCTGAACTAAAAACCGCGCTCGATGCGGCGCTGGCCGAACTCAAAGCCATCGAGGCCGAGGCCGTCGCGCAAATCCAAAAACTGGACCTTACCGACGCCGCCAGACGCGACGCGCTGCAGGGCGTTCAAAAACTGGTCGCCGAAGCCATCCTCGACGCCCGAAAAGCCCACGCAAACGCCAAAAAAGGCGCTGACGACATTGAGTTTGCGGATGCCTCGCCTGAGAGCGTTTTTGAAATCCTTAAAAACGCCTGGAATGCCCTCAAGGGCGCTCTCAGTGCCAAAATCCAGAGCCTTCTCGATGGGACAAAGGCGCGACTCGCGGCAGACAAGGCGCTTTTGGCCCAAAACGCAGCCGCGCCGCTCGAATGGGGCGGGCAGGAAGATCTCTCTCTGCAGCGGAGTGAGCTCACTGCTATTTCCAAGGCTGATCGCTCGCGACTTGCCAACGCAAGAGATCGCAAGGCTGTCGAGAAATGGTGTGCCAAACATCAAAAGACAATTCCCGCGCGACTTCAGGACGCCAAAACGCCGCTGGAAATGGTCATTTTCCTCAAGGCGCAGCCGGAATTCGCCGACATCAAGGTCAACCTCTGCCCGGACCATTTAGGTCTGGCGTCCGAGGTCTACAAAGTCTGTCGCGCGGCGTTGGAAGTGCGGCAGCGCTTTGGGGCGTTTGTTGGCGCGGATGACCTGAAAGCGATCGAGAGTCGGGACATCCAAAGCAACAATCCGAAAGCGACCACTCTTGGAGAGTATGACCTCCAGACAAAGGGAGCCGCAATCCACAAAACTCTGCTTCGGTCGGGCGGCATTCAATTAAAGAAAGACCCTACAAAACTCTCTCACCCTCTTGGCGCTCAGATGGTCGACGGCGTCTTTTCGCATGAATCTGGACACGCGCTCGACAACGCGACCCTACTCAGTGGCGCCTCACTTGGCCAAAGCGATCTTTTGGAAATCAACCACCTGCTCCGGGCGGCGTTCTTTGCGCTCGCGGAAACAAAAGATTTTAGTGGTTACGCAGCCTCTCGCCCTCAAGATGCTGAATTTAGCTGCGGAGAGTGGCTGGCCGAGGCGTTCGCGGAATACAATTCGCTCCAGAGTGGCGTTATCAAACATAGGGAAAGCCGCAAAGGCGCACGAGAGGATGCCTTGTTCACCATTCTCGACACCATCCGAGAAGGGAAGCGCGCGGGCGAAAGCGACGACGACCTCTTTGCGCGGCTCGACGGGGCGTTTCAGGGGCAACTCAAAAAGGGAATCGAAGGTGCGATCGATCTTGAGATAGATCAATTAAAAGAAGACGAAGGAGAACTTTCCAGGCTCGAAGGTTTTCTTGCCAGCAATACCCATATCTCTCAGCGAAGAATCTCAACCTTTCTCGCGCGCAAATGGAGATGGGCCACGCTTCCTCCTTTTGGTCCGTTGGAGCGCGCGGCCATCGACGCAGGTTTATCTTTGCAAACAAAAACAGATCTCAGCTATGTTTTGCAGCTTAAGAATGCTATTCAGGCCAGAATCCAAAGGCTCTCAGACAAAAAGTCGAGGGTCTCAGGAGGGACTCCATGAAACACTATCCAGAAGATGACGACATCACTCCGCTGCACTCTTGTGTCGGCTGTTCATACTATAAATCTGATCCAGATCGCTGTCCCGCCTTTCCCGAGGGGATTCCTGAGGAAATCGGCACAGGAAAGCTCGACCACGATCGCGTCTTGCCCGGCCAAGTCGGCGATTTTGTGTTTCGCATGTTTCACCCGCCCATCCTCGACAACCCCGACTATGGCGCGCCGCCATGGTTCGGCCCGGACTCCACTTCTGACTGACCACCTGCCCCTTGGCTTTTTTCGCTGAGGGGCTTTTTTACGCTTGCCATCCTCTCTGCCGGCGCCTACACGCCGCGCCGCTTTGTCGAGGCAAACTGTCTTTCCCCTTGGGCAGTTCGATGAAGTGAGAGGCGCCGTCCGAATCCCCTCGGGCGGCGTTTTTTTTGTGCCTGCGCCTGTGGGGCGTTCCTGCGCACCGCTCGCACCTGCCCACACCGGCCCGGGCGTCCCCGCGATTTTGCGGGGCAGCCAAACGCGCAGGATGCCGGGGAAAAGGCGTTTGTCTGGCTCGCTGCGTGTTTGCGTGTCGCGCGGTCGAGTGTTTCCCCGTTTTGGGGGCCAAGGCGCGAAAATGGGGCGTTTACGGCGTTCTGGCGTTTTGGCGCCTGTTTGGGGGCTGCGGCCGCCTGTTTTGGGGCTTTTGGCGCCTGCGACAGCCAGTCTCCGCGATTTTGCGGCGCAGCCATCTGCCCTAGCTGCCACGGAAGGCCTTTAATCGCCGCGCTGCGTGTTTAATGGGTTCGCGCCCGAGCTCGCGGTCGTCTTGGTGCCCAGCGTGCGAAAATGAGGCGCCAAGGGCCTTGGACAGCTGGATCGCCGATCCATGCGCGTCACACACCTCTGGTAGACTGGCGGCAGGGGTTTTTCGGGCGGTTTGGCCGTAGATGTCACAGGCGGCTGGTAGAGTGGCGCCCGGGGCGGTGTGGGCCGCGGCATGGATGGCTCAGGACGGCTTGGCGGGGATGTCTCGGGATTGCCTCAGGACTGTTTCAGGGCGGCCCAGAGGTGTTTGTGGACGATCTCGGCGATCTCGCGCTTGTCGTCGCCGCTCAGGCCGAGAAAGGGGCGCGCTAGAATCGTCACGTCGTGCGCCGGAATGGTGAACGTCCGCTCGATGGCGTGCGCGGCTTTGTTTTGGCCTTCATGAACCGGCCTTTGTTTTTGCCTTTGGTGCCGACTTTGACCGTTTGCGTGCGCGCCGGGATTTTCACGACGCCGCCAAACTGATGAATCGCGCCATATTTGCGATCCGTGCCGACCTCCAAGGTGTCGCCGTTTAATTCATAGTGAATGGAACCGCGCAAAAGCCCGCGCTCGGTCAGGATTTTTTGTTTGTTGCGCTTTTGGCGAATGGTCCGGGGGTGGAGGGGTTTCCAGGGCGCACCGTCGGGCGATTGCATGGAAACAAAGCGCTCATCGGTCGAGGCGACGAGCGCTTCGCCGATTTGGCGCAGAATTGTTTTTTTGTCGCCGAGCGCACGCTTCAAGGCCGCCAGAGCGCTTTGAGTTTTGTCGAGTCCGTGAATGGTGAGGACGAGGCGGGACATGGGCGCTTTTTGAGGATGGCGCGGGCGTTTTGTTAGGTGCGGCGCAAGGCGGGCTTATTCGGGCGCCAAAGGCCCGGCATGGCCGCCGGGCATGAAGCGCATCAAGATATTCAAGTCGGGCACGCGGACGACCGCAGCAGGACAGACCATAGAATTCAGCGACGCGGACCTCGTCGCCTGCGCCGCAGCCTATGACCCGGCCACGAGCGAGGCGCCGATCGTCATCGGCCACCCCAAGACCGACGCGCCGGCTTACGGCTGGATCGCGGGCCTGATTGCCGAGGATGGGGCGCTGTTTGCCGACCTCGATCGCGTGAATCCCGCCTTTGCCGAGGCGGTGAATGGCGGCGCCTATCGGCATGTCAGCGCGGCTTTTTATGGGCCACACAATCCCGCCAACCCCAAGCCGGGCGCCTACTACCTGCGCCACGTGGGGTTCCTCGGGGCCACGCCGCCCGCAGTAAAGGGACTGGGCGCGGTGGAGTTCGCGGCGGGCGAGGCGGACGTGGTCGCCGAAATCGACTTTGCCGAGTCTGAGACGGAGGCGCGAGGCGACGGCGGGGCTTTTCCTTCTTCTTCACCCGCTCAATCCGGCGCGCTCGACCCCGACCGGACCTCCCCGGCGGCCGAGGGCGAATCGACTGGCGCCAACACAGCGATCGCCGAGGCCGCCCCAGACTCGGCAGCCCTGACAGACGCGCCAGCGGGCGCGCCTAAAAATGAAACCGAGCTTGTCGAGCGTCTGGCTGAACTGGAGGCCAGGGCGCGGGCACTGGACGAGCGCGAGCAAAAGCTGGCCGCTCTGGAGGCCGCGCAAAAGCGCGCCGAGGTGGCGAATTTTGCCGAGGGACTGGTCAGGGCCGGGCGGCTGCTCCCGCGCGATCAGGCGGGCGTCGTCGAGTTTCTGCTCGCCATCCCTGAGGGCGAGATCGCGTTTGCCGAGGGTGAGTCGACCCGTCGCGTCGAGCCCGCAGCGTGGCTCCGCGAGTTTCTCGGGCGGCTGCCTGTCCAGGTGGAGTTCCGCGAGCTTTCGCCCGCGCCGCGCACGCCTCAGGTCATCTCGCCCGCAGAGGCTGTCCAACGCACTAAGGACCTTGTCGCGCGCGAAAACGCCGCTGGCAGGGCCATCACCTACACCGAGGCGGCTGCGAGGGTCGCCAGAGGAGACGATCAATGAGCCATCCTGCCCAAGTCATCTCGCGCAAGACCGAGAGCGCCATCGCCGAGCACCTCATCGCCGCCGTGGGCACTGAGCCGCGCGGCGCCACTCTGGCCACAGGCACCAACACGCCGATCGGCGTCTGCATCCAGCCGGGCACCTGTGAGGTCGGCGACGTGATCGACATCGTCGAGGTCGGGACTGCCGACGTGCTGTGCGGCGGCAGCGTCGCGGCGGGCGACATCATCGGCGCCGACAGCTCGGGCCGGGCCGTCAAGGTCACCTCTGGCGTGGCGCTGGGCGTCGCTCTGGAGGCGGGCGCCGAGGGCGACGTGATCGAGGTCCGCGTCTGTCCGCACGCTGTCACTGCCCCGACCGCCTGATTTTGACCCGTTTTAAGGCCGTTTAGCGGCCCAGGAGACACCCACCATGGCCCACGCCCCGATCCCCGTTCAGCAACACCATCTCGCCGCGGTCCAAGCCTACCGAAACAGCGCCTACATCGCCCGCGAGATCTTCCCCGCGTTCCAGGTCGCCTTCGACAACTTCGACTTCCCGCGCTGGAACCAGAAAAACCTCTTCACCCTGCCGGCGACCGAGATCAGCCGACGCGGCGAGGCCAACGAGACTGAATTCAGCGGCGACCGCGTGGCGGCGCGCATCCGCGACGACGGCCTGCGCTCTGTCGTGCCGCGCAAGGACATCGACAACGCGCCAGAGGGGCTGGACCCGCTTGGTTACGCGGGCGAGGCACTGGCTGACCTGTTGGAGCTGGGGCGCGAGCGCCGCGTGGCCGAGATCGTCTTTGGCGCCGCGAACTACCCGGCGGCCAACAAGACGACGCTCTCTGGCACGGACCAGTGGAGCGATCCGGCGTCCGACCCTGTGGGTGCGATTCTGGCGGCCTCCGAATCGATGCTCGTCAAGCCCAACACCCTCGTCGTCGGGCCGCAGGTGCTCTTCGCGCTCAAGAACCATCCCGACATCCGCGAGCGGCTCAAATACGTCTCGGGCGGGAGTGTGACCGCGGCCATGCTCGCCGGACTCTTCGAGGTCGAGCGCGTCGTGGTCGGCGAGGCCATGATCAACGCGGCCAACCGAGGCAAGGCCATGAGCCTCTCGCGCGTCTGGGGACCGCACGCGGCGCTGCTGCATGTCGACAAGCGCTTCAACGGTCGCTCCCAAGTCATGACCTTTGGCGCCATCGCTGAGCGCGGTGCGCGCGTCCTCAACCACTACGACATCGACCCGGGTCACTGCGGCGTGGACGGCGGCGTCGAAGTGTTTGTCGGCGAGAAGACCGCCGAGTGCGTCGTCGCGCCCGACCTGGGCTACCTCTTCAGCGCAGCGGTGGCCTGACCATGGCCTACTGTGAGCTCCAGGACCTGATCGACCGCTTTGGCGAGCGCGAGCTCGTCGACGCGGCGGATCGGGATGGTGACGGCAAGGCCGACGAGGCGGTCGTTCTGGCGGCCTGTGAGGACGCGGCGGCAGAGATCGACGCGAGGCTGGCCTGTCGCTACGCGGTGCCGTTCGCGCGGTCGACGCGGATTTTGCGGGCGCTGGCGTGTGACATCGCGCGACACGAGCTGCTGAATCCCCGGCCTCACGAGGAGGCGATCCGGCGCTACGAGGCGGCGGTGAAGCTCCTGGAGTCGATCGCCTCTGGCGAGCTGTCGCTGGGAGCGGATGAAGCGGACGTCGAAGCCGACACCGGATCTCGCCCGAAAGTGAGGTTTGCGGCGCGACAGCCCAGCTTCGACGCCCGCGACGAGGCGGCGTTCACGGGGAGGCTCAGGTGACACCCGCGGTCCTCTCTGCCCTCGACGCCATCGTGCGCGGCGTCTCGGAGGCCATCCCGACCCTGGAGCGCTGCGGCGCCTACCACGGCCCGCTCGACGGCGAGGAAATCGCCCGGGAGTTCATCGCCACGCCCAGCGCCTTGGTGCTCGCGCCCGAAATCGCGGTCCCGGAGCGCGTCGGCGGCGTCCCTGTCCTGCAGGTCAGCTGGAGCGTCTATCTCGCGGTCGACTCAGTCCAGGCCGCGCGGCGATCCACCGAGGCGCTGGCCATGGTCGATCGGCTCCTGCGCGTCATCGCCGCGAGCGACTGGGAGGGCACTGCCGCCGGACCTGCCAAGTCCATCGTCGCCCGCGCCATCTACAGCGGCCAGCTCGACGGACGCGCTGTCACCATCTGGCACCTCTCCTGGGCTCAGGCGGTCGAGGCGCTCGACGAGGTCTCTGACATCGACCTGCACACCTTCCGCGCGCTCAGCGTCGAGTTCACTCGGCCAGACGAGTCCGCGCCCACATCCGCCACAGAGGAGGCCTGCGATGCCTGTTCCTGAGACGTGTCACCTCTGCCCGGCGCCTGGCCGTCTCGTCTTTGTGCCTGAGACGCGCCGCCCGCTCGCGCCCGAGGGCGAAACCGTCCGCCTGACTCCGTTCTGGCGCCGCCGAATCGCCGACGGCGACGTGCGCATGACCGCGCCGCGCTGCTCGTCGCCAGCCCCCATCGCCACCCCGTCACCGGCTCCCTGCGCCGACTGTGAGGACGCATGACCATCTCGTTCACTCAGATCCCCGACTCCCTGCGCACCGGCGGCGTTTTCGTCGAGTTCGACGCCTCTCGGGCCGTCTCTGGCACGCCTGCCCGCGTCCATCGCGCCCTCATCGTCGCGCCCACCCTCGACTCCGGCGTCCTCGCGAGCGACGCGCCCTCTCGCGTCATCTCCACGGGCGACGCGGACCGCCTCTGCGGCGTGGGCTCCATCGGCAGCCAGATGATCCGTGCCTTCCGCGCTCAGTCGACCGTGCCCGAGCTCTGGGCCATCGCTGCCCGCGACCCGACCGAGGGCAGTGAACCCATCACCGCGATCACCGTCGCGGTCGAGGCTCAGTATCTCTCCACAGAGACGACCGAAAAAGGCGAGGTCACGGTCAGCACCCTGCCCGCCGGCACCCTGCCGCTCTACGTCGGCGGCGTCCGCATCCCGGTCTCGTTTGGCGAGGGCAAGACCGCCGATCAGATTGCCTCGCTCGTAGCTCAGGCCATCGCGGACCACCCGGAGCTGCCGGTCACTGCCGAGGTCTCCGAGGCCGTGGTCACGCTCAAGGGCAGGCACAGGCTCGCCATCTGTCAGCTCGACGCGCGCGCGGCCATGGGCGACGGCGAGAAGCTGCCCACCGGCGTCTCCATCGAGTGCGAGATCTCCTCTGAGGGCGCGGGTGAGATCGACCACGCGGCACTCATCGCGGCGCTCGGCGACAAGCGCTTTCACTCGGTCGTGCTGCCCGACTCTGGCGCCGCCACCCTCAAGGCCTGGGGCGCGGAAATGGTCCGACGGGGCACGGCTCTGGAGGCCTCGGGCGGCGTTGCCTTCGCGGCTGTCACAGGGTCGCTCGGCGACATGCTCGCGGTCGGCGCGGGACCAGACGGCGACTCAGGCCCCAACTGCGAACGCCTCTGCCTTGTCCCGGCTGGCCTTTCGCCCACACCGCCCTGGATTTGGGCCTCGGCTCTGGCCGCGCTCGACGGCGCCGAAAACGACCCTCTGCGCCCGCGCCGCACCCTGCAGCTCGTCGGCTGCGTCGCACCCCAAAAACCCCTCACCCGCGACGAGCGCAATCAGCTGCTCTGGGCCGCGGTCTCATCTGTGACAGTGGACGCTGGCGGCGCTGTCCGCGTCGAACGCCTCGTCACCACCTACCGCTCGAACGCGCTGGGCACTCAGGACACGAGCTATCTCGACCTGACGACCATCCGCACGCTCGACCGCCTGCGCGACGACATCGTCGACCGCTTCCAGCTGCGCTACCCGCGCCACAAACTCGCCAAAGACGGCACGCTCTTCGGTCCAGGTCAGGCGGTCATCACCCCAGCGCTCGCCCGCGCCGAGCTCATCCAGCTCTTTGGCGAATGGGAGACGCAAGGCCTCACGCAATCCCGGGCACAGTTCGAGAAGGAACTCTTTGTCGAGATCAACGCAGGCGACCCACACCGCCTCGACACCAACCTCTCGCCGCACCTGCTCGGCAAATTCCTCACCGGCGCCTTCCTGCTCTCGTTCCGGCTCTAGGCGCCCCCTCTGACATTCTACCACTCGCCTGTGACGCGCGCGTCGCGGGCGCCCCATCCCACCCTCTGAGGTGACCCATGGCCAAAGTCCTCGGCATCGCCAAAATCCACGTCGGCTCCTCGCTTCTGCGCTCCAAAGAGGGTGCCTCCATCACCCTCGGCGGCATTGAGCGCACCGAGGTCGCCGGTTACGCGGTCTACGGCTTCAGCGAAAAGGTCGTCGGCGCCACTGTCTCCTGCACGCTCGCCCACACAAACGACCTCAGCCTCGCCGAGCTCGCCCAGACCACGGACGCGGTGATCCGCTTCGAGTGCGACAACGGCACGGTCTACGTCGTCGAGCACGCCTATATGCGCACCACGCCGCAGGTCACGGCTGGCTCGGGCGACGTGACCTGTGAGTTTGGCGGCGACCCGGCGCGCGAGGAACTGCCCTGACGCCCGCGAACATCGCGGCCACACCGCCCCTGGCGCCACTCTAGCACCGGGGTGTGACATCTGTGTTTCAGGGCCCCCGGCGGACATTTTACCTCGCCCCTGTGACACGCATGAACGCGGCGCCCCCTCTGACATTCTACCACTCGCCTGTGACGCGCGCGTCGCGGGCGACCAAACCCCCATCAACCGCGCCTTTGACGGCGCTTTTTCGGCCCATTTACGGGCCGTTTTGAGAGGCCAAAGCCATGCCCGACATCGAGGTCAAAGAAGGCGTCTTCATGCACGAGGACGGAACAATCACTGTTGAGCTCAGCGAGACCGTTGAGCACGGCCATGTGCGACTCGATGCCATTCACCTGCA
>JAFVYB010000038.1 GCA_017500825.1 Myxococcaceae bacterium
GGAGGTGGAGGCGGAGGCGGAGGCGGCGCGGGTTTGACCACGTGCAGGCGCACAGGATTCGACGGCGTTCCCAACAGTTCGGTGCGCCCGCCGAAGTAGTCCTGGCCGACGCAGTAGAACTCGATCGAGGGGCGGACGATGTCGCTGCCCGGGATGTTGGCGCGAAAGAAGTCCTCGTATTCGAGCGCCATGGTGACCTGCTCCCAGCGGCCCGTGGCCCGCGTTCGGTAGCGGCACTGCGCCCGCGCCAGATCTTCGGCGCCGATGATGTTGCCGGCGATGGCCCAGTCCTTGCCCTCATCGATGCTCTTGGGCGGGGTGAAGGCCAGGGCAATGCTGTTGGCCCGCGCCTGCAGAGGCTGAGCGAGGACGGCGAGGAGCGCGAGGCAGAGGAGAGGCTTCAGAGTGGAGCGCGTCATGGGGGCATTCCGTCAGGGATGAGATGGGAGGTGGGCCGCGGGGCGATCCGCGCGCGCCAATGGCTTTTGAACGAGGCCGTTTTAACCAGCCCCTGTGACATCGATGGCCGGGGAGCGCGTCAAAAAGGCGCGGGAATCTGCTTCAAAACGCCGCGGGGATGAAAGCGCTTGTTTCGGACCATCGCGCGCGTCGCGGGCACTCGAGCGCCGAGTGAAAAACCCGGACATTTCACGCGCTTCGGCTATGGCGCGCGCCCCATGCGAACCCCCCTTCCCATCGACGACAGCCTGCCGCGCGTCCGCGCCGAACTCCTGCGACACCAGGCGCTCGTCCTCGCGGCCGAACCTGGCGCGGGCAAAACGACGCGCGTGCCGCCAGCCCTTCTCGACGCCGGCATCGCCGAGGGACGCCAAATCGCCATTCTCGAACCTCGTCGCATCGCGGCCAGACTCATGGCGCGGCGCGTGGCCCAGGAGCGCGGCGAGCCGTTGGGCGAAAGCGTCGGCTACCAGGTGCGCTTCGAGGAGGTCGGGGGGCCCAGGACGCGGCTCGTCTTCATGACCGAGGGCGTGCTCGCGCGGCACTTCATGGACGATCCCTCTCTGAGCGCGTTCGGCGCCGTGATTCTCGACGAAGTCCACGAGCGCCATCTGGAGACCGATCTCGCGCTGGCCCTCCTCAGACGCCTGATGCGCGAGCGGCGCGATCTCAAGGTCGTGGCCATGTCCGCGACGATCGACGCCGAAGCCCTCTCGTCGTTTTTGGGGGACGCGCCTGTCGTTCGCGTTCCAGGTCGGACGCACGATGTCGCCATCGAATACCTGCCGCTGCCCGACGCGCGCCCGCTCGACCTTCAGGTTCAAAGCGCCCTGCGCCGCGCCGTCCGAGACGCTCCCTGCGACACGGGAGACATCCTCGCCTTTTTGCCGGGCGCCGCCGAAATCCGCCGCGCCAGCGACGCCTGCGCCGAACTCGCCCGACACCTGCAGATCGACATCCATCCCCTGCACGGCGACCTTGGCGCCGAACAGCAGGACCGCGCCATCGCTCCCGGACCGCGCCGCAAGCTCATCCTCGCCACCAATGTCGCCGAGAGCTCGCTGACCATCGAGGGCGTCAGCGCTGTCATCGATTCAGGCCTCGCCCGCGTGGCGCGCACCTCTCCTCTGAGCGGCATCCCGAGCCTCCACCTCGAACGCGTCTCACGCGCCTCTGCCACGCAACGCGCCGGACGCGCCGGACGCCTGAGAAAAGGCCGCTGTTACCGCCTCTACGACCGCCATGATTTCGAGACGCGCCCCGAACACGGCCAGCCTGACATCCTCCGCCTCGACCTCGCCCCCACCGCCCTCCTCCTCTGCCGACTGGGCGTCGGTCGCTTCAGCGATCTCGACTGGCTCGACGCGCCGCCGGAGAGCGCGGTCCAGTCCGCCGAACGGCTGCTCTTCGACCTGGGCGCCATCGACAGCGCGGGCCAGCTCACCGATCTCGGCCGCCGAATGAGCTCGATTCCCCTGCACCCACGCCTCTCGCGCGTCCTTGTCGAGGCCTCAAAGGCCGGCCTCGGCGCTTCAGGGGCCCTCGTCGCCGCGCTCCTCTCCGAACGCCCCATCCGCCGCTCGTCGCGCGCCTCGTTCGAGTCCAGCACTGGCGCCCCGGCGACGCGTCCGACCACCAATTCCGACGTGCTCGACGCCGCCGACCTCTTCGAACAGGCCCAAAAGGACGGCTTTTCCGCCTCCAAGCTCCACAGCCTCGACCTCGACGCCTCTTGTGTGCGCGCCGTCGATCGCGTGCGCCGACGCCTCATCCCCGCCGCCACCGCCCACGCGCGTCAGGCGCCCCTGTCCGCCGCCGAACGCGAAACCATCCTGCTCAAATCGCTCCTCGCCGGCTTTCCCGACCGCGTGGCCCTGCGCCGTCCAGCCCCAACCAGCCCCGCGCGCCAAAGCGACGAACTCCTCCTCTGCGGCGGCGGCAGCGCGACCCTCTCCCCCGAGAGCGGCGTGCGCCAGAGCGAACTCCTCATCGCCCTCGACCTCGAAGAACGCGGCCGCGCGGCCAGGCGCTCCCTGTGTGTGCGCACCGCGAGCGAGATCGCCCCCGAATGGCTCATCGACCTGTTCCCCGACCGCCTGCGCGAGGCGGACGAGACCGTCTGGAACGCCACCGCCGAACGCGTCGAGACCAAGAGCCGCCTTCTCTACGGCAAGCTCGTCCTCTCCGAATCAAGCGCCGCAGGCGATCCCGCCCTCGAATCGTCCATCCTCGCAGAGGCCGCGCGCGAAGCCGGACTCACCCGCTTTGTCGACGCCGAATCGCTCGCCGCCCTGCGCCTGCGCGCCACACTCTGCGCCGAACACTTTCCCGAACTGGCCCTGCCCCCCCTCGACGACGCGGCGCTCGACCGGTTTCTCGACAGCTGCTGCGCGGGCAAGCGCTCCTTTCGCGAACTCGCCGAAGAGCCCCTCCTCGACCGCCTGCGCGCTACCCTTCTGGGACAAACCGCCCACAGCCTCGATCGCCTCTTCCCCGAACGCGTCGAACTGACGAACGGCCGCCGCGCCCGCGTCCACTACGCCCCGGACACGCCGCCCTGGATCGAATCGCGCCTGCAGGACTTCTTTGGACAGCGCGAGACGCCCGCCATTGCCCAGGGCCGCCTCAAACTCGTCGTCCACCTGCTCGCCCCCAATGGCCGCGCCGTTCAGGTGACGCGCGATCTCGAAGGCTTCTGGCGCACCCACTACCCCACCCTGCGCAAAGCCCTCTCTCGCCGCTATCCCAAACACGCCTGGCCCGACGACCCGCTCACCGCCGCGCCGCCGCCATCCCGATCCCGCCGCTGATCGCGCAGTCGTCCCAAATCATTGCCACGCGCGCTTTTCGACTGCCCGCGCTGCCAGGACAGCTTTCCGCGCCAGTCAAATCGCGCCCCCAAAAAAGAACCGCCCGCTCATTCGAGGGACGGTTCATTCACCTTTTGATTTGTTTGATTGCCGATTCGATTTTTTGAATGTCAGCCCGCCAGCGCCGCCATTCATCTTTTGGCATCCCTGATTCAAGTGCCTCCCTGACTCAGGGCGCCAGTTTATATCCGACAATCAATCATTGGCCCGAGAATGAATTAATAATTCTCAGCCTTGATCTCGAAGTAGGCCTTTGAATGCTTGCAGACCGGGCAAATCTCCGGGGCCTTCTTGCCGATCACAATGTGGCCGCAATTCTGGCACTTCCAGATGGCGTCGCCCTCGCGCGAAAAGACAAGGCCCTTTTCCACGTTGGCCAAAAGCTTGAGATAGCGCTCCTCGTGCTCCTTCTCGATCTTGCCGACCATCTCAAAGAGCTTGGCGATGTGATCAAACCCTTCGGCCTTGGCGTCCTTGGCAAAGGATTCATACATATCGGTCCACTCATAATTCTCGCCGGCGGCCGCATCCTTCAGATTGGTCGCCGTGTCGGGAATATCGTCGCCATGAAGGAGCTTGAACCAGATCTTGGCGTGCTCCTTTTCATTGTTCGCCGTCTCCTCGAAAAGGGCCGCAATCTGGTTGTAACCTTCCTTGCGCGCCTTGCCCGCGTAATAGGTGTATTTGTTGCGCGCCTGCGATTCGCCAGCAAAAGCGGCCTTGAGGTTGGCTTCGGTCTTGGTGCCCTTCAGATCTTTCGTGTCAGCCATTGTCTTTGTCTCCGTCGTTTGGGGGGTGGGGTGGATTGGAAAAGCGGTCGTGGGCGATTTGTCTGAAATTGGCTGTGGGGCCGGACAAATTCACTCACAACCGGGGAGTCCCTCGCGGTGGCTCCCCTGAGGTGGAACGCGCCCTTGGATGCCGACCGCCGCGCCGAGTTTCACGATTTTTAAAATTTTCGCGCGCCTCTGACAAAGGCGCTGTTTCACAGATAAAAAGTCGCCCCTCCGCCAGGGCGCCGCGCCCAACGAACGCGTTTAAACGAAACGCGCGGATTTGGATCAACGCCGGGAACTGAAGCGCAAACAAAAAAAGCCCCGCTGACAATTCAACGGGGCCTTCCGAAAAAATCAAAACCGTTCAAATGATTAATAATAACAACTCATGCTATAATCGCCAAACGCGTCACTGCATCCTGTCAAAAACGCCATATTCTCGTCATCGGTCAACACGCTGAGATCAAGTTCGATGAGAGGCGCGTATTGGCAGCGATTTTCAAGATTATCCGAAACAAAGAGACTCATACCGCATTGCGCCATATCAACGACAGCCTGTTCGCAGGCGGCGGCATTACTGGCGATTGAGGAAAACGCGGACACTTTTTCTTGACAATCCGCCAACGAATAGGTTCCGCCGGCGCCATTATCGCATCCAACGACATAGGTGTTGCACAATTCATCCGCGTTCACCGTGATATTTCCTGAATCATTGCCCATGTCAGCGCCTTCCTCCTCAAGGATATGTCGAATCATAGTCATAATCATAACTATAATCATCCTCGCAGGCGGTCATCATTTCTGTGGCTTCATTCATACAGGCCATTGCCAGCGACATGGCTTCCGATTCAGACAATCCCGACATATCGTCTTCCGAACCATAAATCGAGCAAGGATCGCCGGGATATTCTTTCATAACACAATAGGAATATTTGGCACTGGCCATGCCGCATTTGTCGCTCATACCAGTTTCGCCATAGCCAGCATAGGCAGTCTGACAATCCTCTTTTGAAACAACATAGCCAGGTGAAATCTCACAACCGACGAGAAAATCCTCGCAGAGGATTTCAAACGCTTCCTCCGCAGAACTGGCGTCGTCGACACCTTCTTTATCACTGCAGCCAACAATGCCCAGCGACATCACGCCAGCCAGCGCCGACACAAACAAAGTCTTTTTCATTTCCATCTCTCCCTGCCCGCGCGTGGTTAATAATAAAACAACGGCCACCCCGTCCGCAGGCCTGAGCGGGATTTCATGGCCGCCGCCCCTCTAGTTTCATCAATTCGTGCTGTCAAGAGGGCAAGCCCGAATGAAACTCAGCGGCGCTTTGGCCCTCTTAAAACAAGCTGGAGAACGTCCATCGACACCTCATCTGCACGCTTCGGCCTGTTCCAGCATGGAGGCGACACACGCCTCGGCTGCTTTTTCCGCCTCGGTCGCGGTCAATTCGCGCTCTTCCCAATAATACTCGCAAAACTCACTCGTCAGGTTGTCAAACACGCAATAGGTATAATTAAGCGTCGCCAGAGCGCAATCCTGGCTGACGCCCGCCAGGGCGTTCTCGTTGATTTGCGCGCAATTCTCCTCGCTCCATTCAGAACCGTCGGTGCCGCAGGTCGTCAAATAATCCTGACAAAGCCTTCTGGCCGCTTCCGAGACGGTCCTGGCGCCTGTCTCGCGGTTATTGTCATTATTGTCATCGCCACAGCCAGACAATCCAAAAACACACAGCGCGACAAACAACGCCGACCTCAGGGATGGATGCATGCGCGGGCTCCTTTCAAAGAAATTCTCCAAACCGATGTTTTAGGATTCGCGGGGCGGCCGGGCGATCGCCCTCTTGTGGGGCAAGGGCCGCGTTCTCTTTGGTTGATTGATTTTATGAAAAACCTGTCTCGCCGAGCCGAGCACAAAACAAATAAATTAAATCGAGCTTATCGACGTCCGAATTTAAAACAAAATCACAACAGCCCTTCATTCAGACCGCTGAACAAGTGTCTTTTGCCACAGCACAGGGCGCGGATATCGACTGATGGACGCGCCGCGCACGCGGGGGAGCGCGCTTTTTAACAAAGACCGCGCAGGGCCATTTGGATCATTGGTTCGGCGCGGCTGGCGAGGCGATCGCCATTGTTTTGTAAAACACAAAGCGCGGTGTGGGCATACCAGAGGCCGAATAAATAACGCCCTGTTTCTTCCACTGGCCAGCGCAGCGCCACGCCATCTCCATGGCGGCGGAGCCAGTCAATGATGGCCGCGCGCAAATCCTGAATATACGCGCAGTGTTTGAGGCGGCTGGCGTGGGGGCGTTCGTGCAGGTCGACGACGAGAATCACGATTCCCCGGCGGCGTTCCGACAATTCGAAAAGCTGGCGTAAAAACAATTCGAGATTTTGTTCAAACGAAACGCCCGGGGAGGGTGCCGAGAAGACCGCGTCCAGTTCCTGATTGAGTTCGGCAAAAAGGGCGTCGGCGATGGCCTGTTTGTTGCGAAAATAGCTGTAAAGCGTCGAGACGGTATAGCCGGCGCGATCGGCGATGTCCCGCAGGCGGGTTTGGGCCAATCCATTTTCCTGAAAGGCGAGCGCCGCCGCGTCGAGAATATGATCGCGGATTCGGGTTTGTTTGTATTCGCGCCGGGCCGCGCCGCTCAGGCCTGCGGGCGCGCGCGCGTTTGGAGAAAAACGCATGGCTGTGGCACCAAAGCCGGGGGACAAACAGGATCATTCACGCGTCACCGCCCCCAGAACAGCGACAAGCGCGATCCAAATCGATTGGAACCATTGGCGGGCGGCGAGCGATTACGCGGGCGCCTTTCGCGTCGTCAATAAAAAGCGCGTTCATTCAATAATGAACAATTCATCAACAAACAGCGCGACAGTTTGTCTGTCAACGACGCGACAATTCACTCGCCAACAAGACGACAATTCAAGGCGTCCATTCATTTGTCCGATATAAAACATGATTGAAAGGCGACACTTCTCAGGCAATGCGGGCGCCCCATCGCGCGTCGCTTGCCGGGGCCAAAGCGCGGGATGAGTTTGGGCGGCGCGACAATGAAAGAGAGGACACGTGAGATGACGACACAGGCGCGGGCGGGCGGACAGTCGGGCAAAAGGCCGGAGCTCATCGCCACACTGGGGCCGGCCTCGTTTGGACTGGCGGTCGAGGTGACGCGGGCGGGCGCGACAGGGCTCAGGCTCAACGCGTCGCACATCTCTGCGGCGGAGCTGGCGCGGGTCGTTCTCACCACGCGGGCGCTGTTGCCCAAGGTGCCGATCGTCGTCGACCTGCAGGGCGGCAAGCTGCGTCTGGGCGAGTTCGCGCCGCGCGAGGTCAGGGCCGGCGAGCGGGTCGAGTTCAGCTGGGCGCCCAACACGCCGGGCGCGTTGCCTCTGCCGCATCCGGAGCTCTTTGCCTCGGCCAGGGCGGGCGACATCCTCAGTATTGGCGATGGGCAGATGCGGCTGCGCGTCCTTGGCGTCACGCCGACGCGGCTCACGGCGAGCGCGCTCACCTCGGGAGAACTCACGCCGCGCAAGGGCGTCACCCCGCTCGATCGCCCGGTCGATGTGACGGGACTGACCCAGGCGGACCTCGAACAGCTGGCGGCGCTGCCTCAGCCGCTGGAGGTGTCGTGGGCGCTCTCTTTTCTCAAGGATGGCAGCGAGGCGCGGGCCCTGCGCGAGCGGCTGCCGGGGGTGCGCGTCATCGGCAAAATCGAGCGGCAGGAGGCCATCGACAACATCGATCGCGTCGCAAAGGCGGTCGACGAGCTGTGGATCTGTCGCGGCGATCTCGGAGAGCAGATCGACCTTTTGGGCATGGCCGAATTCGTGGCCGGGTTTGATCCGCGGCGACTGTCCATCCCGGTGCTGATGGCGGGGCAGGTCTTTGAGCATCTGACCGAGCACGAGACGCCGACGCGTTCAGAAATCTGCCACCTCTACGACCTCGTGCGGCGCGGCTACGCGGGCGTGGTGCTCTCGGACGAGACGACGATTGGACGCGCGCCGATTGAGGCTGTGGCCACCGCGCGCGGGCTGCTCGATCGCTTTGCCGCCGCCTTCTGACGCCTCCCTTGGACGCCGCGATCGAAGGCGGTTGGACGCGCCCGACTCAGGCTTCGAAGGCACCTCATTCGCCTCCTTGCGGCCATGAAGACGCCCCGCTAGAAGCCGCCGCCCCTCTTCCCCGCCCTCTTTTAGAAGCCGCCGCCCATGAATTTTCGACCGCTCATCCTCCCCGTCCTCTCGCTGACCCTCCTCGCCTGCGAGAACAAGTGCCTGACCCTCGCCAAGAAGGTGTGCGAGTGCGAGGACGTGGCCTCCGCGGTCGAGACCTGCCAGGACCGCGCCGAGAGCGAGATGGCGAGTGTCGACATCTCTTCCGAGCAGGAGGCGCTCTGCGAGTCGAAGCTCGACAGCTGCGCCTGCGTGGGACTCGACACGCCTCAGGGCCAGATCAACTGCGGCCTGGCCAACGAGCCCGGTGAGTCTGATGCCCCGTAAAGCGAGCGCGCCGCGCCAGCGCGCTGTCGACGGCTTGGGCCCTTCATTCTTCCTCTCTGCATTGACGCGCGTGGGCGAACGCAAGCGCGCCACGCCTCAGGAGTCGCGATGTCACGCCATGCCTTGAACGCCTCTTTTTCTCTTCTGGCCGCCCTCTGTCTGGCCCTCGCCGCGCCAGCCTGCGGCTCCTCGTCAAACGATAAGAGCGACGCGGGCGAACAGCTGGAACCGGGTGGACCGGACAACGGGGGAAGCTCGGACGCCGACGCCAGCACTTCGGGCCCAGAGAATGAATCGCCGGACGCGGGGCCAAGCGAGCCGACCGACGCGGCGGAAGGCGAAGGCGAAGGCGAAGGTGAAGGTGAAGGTGAAGGCGACGAGGCGACCTACACGGGCTGCGACCTGATGGAGTTCGCGCCGGAGAACAGGAGCAACCAGGGCGCGCAGTCGGCCCTGCTCAACCTCAAGGCGTCGGCGCTCGGCTACTTCCAGGAGGCGGTGTGGTTCGAGGGCGGCGAAGACGGCATCTGGATGATCGACTCGGTGAACCTGTCGGTTTCCGGCGACCCCATCCCCTTCCCGACCGGCACCTGGAAGCTCGAAGGCAATGATCTCGGCAACAACAGCTGCGCGATCTGCCTCGACCTCGGGCGCGCCAACATGGACGAGGGGGGCGTCGACGAAATCTTTTATCCGGAAGACGTCGTGCTCGACGTGGAGGCCGCGGATCTGGTGCCGGGTGGCGCCTTGAAGTTCCGCGTCAGTGGCCGCTTCCGCAAAGACGGCGACGCGAGCGCCCAGAGCTGGTGCGTCAACAACCTTGTCGTCGATACGACCATCGACCTCTTCTGCACCGACGCGAGCGACTGCCCGGAGGACATGCCGGTCTGCGACTATCCCGCGTCCGGCTCCTACCCGATCTGCATGGCCGCCTCGGACGAGTGAGGCGCGACTCGATTTCTCAGGCGACATCCACTTTTGCCGGCGCCTTGCCCTGTCCGCGGTGAGGCGCCGCTTGTCTTTCGACCACACGCCGGGACCGACAAGGGCCCGCGCGCCACAACGCCAGGGACGGGCAGCTGTCCGCACACCCTGAGGAGCCCATCGATGGCCGCCAAAAGCGACGGAAACTTCATCTACACGACCCAAAATCTGCGCCGCGTGCACCCGCCGGCCAAAGAGGTGCTCAAGGACCTCTCTCTCTGCTTCTTCTTTGGCGCCAAGATCGGCGTCATCGGCGGCAACGGCGCGGGCAAAAGCTCGCTCTTGCGCATCATGGCCGGCCTCGACACCGACTTCTTTGGCCACGCCGCGCCCGCCGACGGCGTGACGATTGGCTACCTGCCGCAGGAGCCCGAGCTCGACCCCTCGAAGAACGTCTTCGACAACGTGATGGAGGGCGTGCGGGCCATCAAGGCGAGCCTCGACCGCTTCAACGAGATCAACGCCAAGCTCTGCGACCCCGACCTCGACCCGGAGGAGATGGCGACCCTGTGCGACGAGTTGGCCAAGGTGCAGGACCACATCGACGCCACGGGCGGCTGGGAGATCGAGCGCACGATCGAGCAGGCCATGGACGCCTTGCGCTGTCCGCCGGGCGACGCCGACGTGTCGACGCTCTCGGGCGGCGAGAAGCGACGCGTGGCGCTCTGCAAGCTGCTTCTGGAAAAGCCCGACCTCCTGCTGCTCGACGAGCCGACCAACCACCTCGACGCCGAGTCGGTGGCCTGGCTGGAGCACCATCTGCAGACCTACCCGGGCACCGTCATCGCCATCACCCACGACCGCTACTTCCTCGACAACATCGCCGAGTGGATCCTGGAGCTCGACCGCGGCGAGGGCTACCCGTTCAAGGGCAACTATTCGAGCTGGCTGGAGCAGAAGCGAAAGCGGCTGGAGCTGGAGGAAAAGGCCGAGAGCGCCCGGCAGCGCACGCTGGCCCGCGAACTGGAATGGGTGCGCATGGCGCCGCGCGCGCGTCAGGCCAAGAGCAAGGCCCGTCTGTCGGCCTACGAACACCTGCTCGCCGAGACGAACGAGAAGCGCGAGGCCACCGCCGAACTCTCGATCCCGACCGGACCGCGCCTCGGCGACGACGTGATCATCGCCCGGGGCCTGACCAAGAGCTTTGGCGACAAGCTTCTCTTCGACAACCTCGACTTCCGCCTGCCGCCCGGCGGCATCGTCGGCGTCATCGGCCCCAACGGCGCGGGCAAGACGACGCTCTTCCGCATGATCATGGGCTTGGAGCAGCCAGACGCGGGCGAGCTCGTGATCGGGCCAACGGTCAAGCTCTCCTACGTCGACCAGAACCGCAGCGAGCTCGAACCGGAGGACACCATCTACAAGGCCATCTCGCAGGGCGAGGACTTCATCCGCGTGGGACGCGCCGAGGTCAACGCGCGGGCCTGGTGTGGGGCGTTCGGATTCAAGGGCGCCGACCAGCAGAAGAAGGTCAAGGGCCTCTCGGGCGGCGAGCGCAACCGCCTGCATCTGGCGCGGACACTGCGCGCGGCGGGCAACGTGCTCCTGCTCGACGAACCGACCAACGACCTCGACGTGGACACGCTGCGCGCGCTCGAAGAGGGCATCGTCGACTTCCCCGGCTGCGCCGTCATCGTCAGCCACGACCGCTGGTTCCTCGACCGCATCGCCACCCACATCCTCGCCTTCGAGGGCGAGAGCCGCGTCGTCTGGTTCGAGGGCAACTACCAGGACTACGAGGCCGACAAGCGACGCCGGCTGGGCGCCGAGGCCGAAATCCCCAAGCGCATCAAGTATCGCAAGCTGACGGGCTAGCGCGGCACAGCGGCTGGACGACGCCAGGGCGGCGGAGGCTTACGGGGGGAATCTTCGGGCGCCAGGGAGGTGTTGACGCCTGAGGCGGGCGCTTCGCGACGACGCGGTTCGGTGGCGGATCGCCGGACAAACTCGATCGCGCGGCCAGTTTTCAGAGGGGCGAGAGCGCGACAGGACGCGTCTTCTCCCTCCTCCCCCTCCCTTTTTCCCCTCCCCTCTCTGCCCGCCCCCTCCCCCAAGGCCGACGCCTTTGGATGACTGACGAACGCGACGAAAGGAACAAGACATGAGCGAGCACAGAATCTCGCGCCGCAGCTTCCTCGGCTATGGCGCCGCCTCTCTCGCCGCCGTGGCGATGGGCGACTCACTGATGGGCTGCGCGCACGCGCCGTCCGAGACCAGGAAAGGTGGTGTCTCTTCGATGGGTTACTTCGAGCGCTTTGGCGTCGACGAGGCGTTGCTCTCACGCGGGCTCGCCGCGGCCATGTCGCGCGGGGCCGATTTCGCCGACCTCTTCTTCCAGCACCGCGTCGTCAACCAGCTCGGTCTGGAGGATGGCGAGGTCAACCGCGCCTACGCCTCGGTCTCGCTGGGCATGGGCGTGCGCGCCGTCAAGGGCGACCAGACCGGCTACGCCTACACAGAGGATTTTTCTCCCGAATCGATCGAGCGCGCGGCCCTCACCGCCGCGGCCATCGCCAACGCCAGCGTGACAGGCGCCAACATCGCCCTCCGCGTCGAACCGCTGACCGCCAACCGCTACCAGGTGCGAACGCGCTGGGAGGACGTGGCCCTCGCTCAGAAGCTGCCCATCCTCACCCACCTCAACGCGCAGGCATTCGCCGCCGACCCGCGCATCCAAAAGGTCAGCGTGACCATGGCCGACGAATCGGGCGTGATCCTGGTGGCGCGCAGCGATGGACGCGTCGTCGAGGACTTCCAGCCGATGACCTCGCTCGTGCTCTCGTGCATCGCCGAACAAAACGGCCGCCGCGAGTCGAACGCCTACAGCCTGGCAGGCCGCGCGGGCATCGAGCTCTACTCGGCGGAGGCGCTCGAACGCGTGGTGAGTCGCGCTGTGCAGAAGACGCTGATCCTCTTCGAGGCTGGTCAGCCGCCCGCCGGTGAAATGCCCGTGGTCCTCACCGCCGGTTCCTCCGGCATCCTGCTGCACGAGGCGATCGGCCACGGCATGGAGGCCGACTTCAACCGCAAGGGCATCTCCATCTACGCCGACAAAATCGGCCAGCCCATCGCCCAGCCCCTCATCAACATCGTCGACGACGGCACGCTCCCCGGCGCGCGCGGCGCCCTCAACGTCGACGACGAGGGCAACCCCACCGAAAAGACGGTCCTCGTCGAGAAGGGCGTGCTCAGGACCTTCCTCCACGACGAGATCTCGGCGCGCCATTACGGCGTGAAGCCGACGGGCAATGGCCGCCGCGAAAGCTACGCCCACGCGCCCATCCCGCGCATGCGGGCGACCTACATGGAGAACGGCCCGCACAAGCGCGAGGAGATCATCGCCTCGGTCAAGAAGGGCATCCTCTGCGAGAGCTTCACCAACGGTCAGGTGCAGATCGGCGCGGGCGATTTCACCTTCTACGTGAAGAACGGCTACCTCATCGAAGACGGCAAGCTGACGCGCCCCATCAAAGACGTGAACCTGATCGGCAACGGTCCGCGCGTCCTCGCCAACATCGACATGGTGGCCGACGACCTCCTCGTCGACGAGGGGCGCTGGACTTGCGGCAAGGACGGTCAGGGCGCGCCCGTCTCGCAGGGAATGCCGACGGTCCGCGTGGCCTCGATGACGGTCGGCGGACAGGGCTGAGGTCCAGCCTCCCCCTTCTTAAGACGCCATTGCGCCGCGTTCGCGCCGTCCCCGAGGTGGGCGTGACTCGCGGTCGACACAACTTTCGCCGATTCGACAGGAGCTCTCTTCCATGAAGAAAACATCGATTCTTGAGACGGCCCGCGCGGCTGTCGCCGAAGCCCAAAAGCAGGGGGCGCAGGACGCCGCCGTCAGCGCCGCCACAGTGCGCGAGGTCAAGGTCGGCTGGCGCGATGGCAAACTCGAAAAGATCTCGGAGGCCACGACGCAGGGGCTCTCCATCGAGGTCTACGTCGACGGTCGCTACGCCGCGGTGAGCACGAGCGATCTTTTGCCCGAGACCGTCCGCAAACTGGCCGCCCAGGCCATCGACATGGCGCGCGCGCTCGCACCCGATCCCTTTCGCAAGCTGCCCGACCCCAAGCTCTACGAGGGCCGCGCCGCGATCGACCTCGACCTGGAAGACGCTGGCCATGGCGCCCTCAGCGCCGAACAGCGCCGCGCCTTTGCCCAGGGCATCGAAGAAGCCGCCCGTTCTGTCGAGGGCAGCGCCAACATCGTCTCTGTCACCACCGACTTTTCCGACAGCCAAAGCCACCTGGCGCGCGTCACCTCCAACGGCTTCGAAGGCGAAGTCCGCGAGACCTCGTTCTGGCCCAGCGCCGAGGTGAGCGTGCGCGATCCGGACGGCCGACGCCCCGAGGATTACGACTACGCGGGCGCGCGTCACCTCTGCGACCTGCCGGACATGACGCAGATTGGCCGCAACGCCGCGTTGCGCGCCCTGGGACGCATCGGCGCCACCAAAGGTGAATCGGGCAAGCGCACAGTGGCCATCGATCCGCGCGCCGCCGGCAGCCTGCTCGGGCGACTGATGGGACCACTCTCGGGCGCGGCGCTGCAGCAGAAGCGCTCGATGTTCGACGGCAGGGAGGGCCAGCAAATCGGCAGCCCGCTGCTCGACGTGGTGGACGACCCGCTGATCGTCCGCGGACTGGGCTCCAGCCTCTTCGACGGCGAGGGCATGGCTCAAAAGCGGCGGACCATCTTCGAGGCGGGCGCGCTGCGCGGCTTCTTCATCGACAACTATTACGGCCTGAAACTCGGCCGCGCCCCCACCACCGGCCGCGCCAGCAACATCATCTTCAAGCTGGGCGAGCTCGATCAGGCGGCGCTCCTGAGACAAATCGGCGACGGCCTGCTCGTCACCGGCTTCCTCGGCGGCAACTCCAACGGCACGACTGGCGATTTCTCGCTCGGCATCCAGGGCTACCTCGTCAAGGGCGGCGCGCGCGCCGAGCCGTTCGCCGAGATGAACCTCTCAGGCAACCACCTCGACTTCTGGAAGCAGCTCGTCGCCGTCGGCAACGACCCCTTCGCCTACTCGTCGACACGCGTCCCCACGCTCGTCTTCGAAGGCGTCCAAGTCGCCGGAACCTGAGGCCTTGCCCCGTCGGAAAGCGGCAAGACACGACGCCGACACTCGGACCTCCCCCCCAAAAAAAAACGCCCCCGCGCCACACATGGTGTCGGGGGCTTTTCATTGAGAATCTCACGGGCGCCGACCTTGGCCCCGCGCCGCCGGATTCATCACTTGGCGCCAATTTTGACGCGCGTCTCCATGCGCTTGCCGGTCGCCAGGTCCTGAGCGCTCATGCTGAGCACGCCCTCAATGTTGACCTGAAACGTCAGCTGCACCTTGGGCGAACGCGCCTTGGCGGGCGGAATGCCGGAGAAGAGGAACTCGCCGAGAAGCTCGTTCTGTCGCGCCCGCGCCTGGTCCCCCTGGTAAATCCGCATGCAGAGGCTCGTCTGGCCGTCGCGGCTCGTGGTCGTGATCAGCGACTTGGCGTTGGGGGTGGGCGAATTGCGCGGAAAGACGACGTGCATCTGACCGTCCGCGCGCTCGATGCCGATCGCCATCGGGATGACATCGAGCAGCTGGAGCTTGACCGGGGAATCTTCCTGAAGGGTCTGGGCGTAGAGCGCCGCGCCGATCGCCACCGCCTCGTCCGGGTTGATGCCCTTGGCCGGCGCCTTGCCGAAAAACGCGGTGAGTCGATCCTGAACGTGAGGCATCCGCGTCTGGCCGCCGATGAGGAGGATTTCGTCGAGCTCTTCGGCCCTCAGCCCCGACTCGGCGAGCACGCGTTCGCAGATGTCGAGCGTCCGGTTGACGAGGGGCGCCATCAGCGTGTCCAGGTCTCGACGCGTCAGGCGCATGTCGATGTTCAGGGGCAGGCCGCTCTGATCGATGGTGACGAAGGGGAGGTTGAAGCTGGCTTCCGCGCGGCTCGACAGGTCGATTTTGACGCGTTCGGCCATGTCGCGAATGCGCTGCATGGCGACCGGATCGTCGGCCAGGTCGATGGCGTGCTTCTCGACGAAATCGCGCAGCACCGCGCGGATGAGCACGTTGTCGAAGTCGATGCCCCCCAGGAAGATGTCGCCGCCGGTGGACTTCACCTCGAAGATGTTGCCCGCGCGCACCGAGACGACCGACACGTCGAAGGTCCCGCCGCCCAGGTCGTAGATGAGGATGTTGCCGCTGAACGACTTGTTCAGGCCATAGGCGAGGGCCGCTGCCGTCGGCTCGTTGATGACGCGCACCACGTCGAGGTCGATCAGCATTCCCGCCTCTTTGACCGCCTGCCGCTGGCGATCGTTGAAGTAGGCGGGGACCGTGACGACAGCCCGCCGCACCGGAAGCCGCAGGTAGTCCGACGCCACCACGCGGATCTTGTTGAGGATCTGCGCCGAGACATCGACGGGGCGGAACTGGCGATCGGCGCACTCGATCAGCACCTCGTTTTCGCCGCCCGGCGTCAGGTTGAAGGCCACCGACTCACGCATGGCGTCGACGATGTCATCACTCGGCGAGCGCCCGATCAGCCGCTTGGCCGCGTAGATGGTGTTGCGCGGGTTGAGCTGCCACTGGCGCTTGGCTTCCTGGCCGATGAGCTCAAAGCCGCGATCGTTGACCGCGTAAATCGAGGGAATGGTGAACGATCCGTCTTTGTAGGGGATGAGTTGCACCTTGCCCGTCTCGTCGACGACAGCGGCGCAGGAGTTGGTGGTCCCCAGATCGATGCCGATGATGGGATTGTCGGAGAGGAGCTTGACGGTCATGGCCTGCCCACGGGCGCTCTGGCGGGGAGCGGTCACGTCGAACGCAAAGCGCTCCGAAATCGGCGATCCCTTCCTGAGGAAACATCGCCGCGCCCCCAAAAAAGCGCGGCCTTCTAGACCAGCCACCTCGGGAACGAAAGTTCCGGCCAACGCTTTTACAGGCCGCCACCATCGCTCCTCCCTATGCGGACGATGGCGCGCGCCAAGCCGACGAAGGCCGGCGAGCAGACATTGAGCGCAGTGTGGGTCGGGTCGACGCGCCCTCGCAGGTGTGCCCCGGACAGCGAAAGTGACTCTTCTATTGATGCAACGCGAGGCGCACAGGCACGGGACAGACGGCAGAGACCTCCGCGCGCGACCGAGGCCCGGCCTCCTCCTGAGACTCACGGCGATTGCTCTCGCCATCGCGGGCCCCAGTTGCGTCCACGAACGCCTAGCGACCAGCGATGAGTCACTCTCCCCCCGGGTCGAAGATCGGAAGCGGGCACCAGAACTGTCCGATCCGCTGCCGTTGGCGATCGCGCAGAGCGCGCGCGTGATTGTCCTCGACCAGGGCGAGGTGGCACGCAGCGGTTCGGGCGTGATCCTGAGCTCCAGACCCCAGGAGGCTGTCAGGGGATCGAGCGCGCCCGGCGATGAGTCCCCGCGCGGCTGGCACAACATTCTCGTCACCAATGCGCACGTGGTGGCGCCAGCCAGTCCCCAGGAAAGGCTGCGCTACCGGGTCATTCTGGAGGGCAGCGCGCCAAATTCGCCGACAAACGAGGTCGAAGCGCGCGTCATCGCTCTCGGAGAGGTGCCGGCCATGGACCTGGCGCTCCTCGCCTTTGACGGACCACGCCTGAGGCCCGCGACACTCGCGACCCCAGAAGAACTGACCGTTGGCGCCGATCTCTTCGCCATCGCCGCCCCCTATGGCCGCGAGCTCTCCGCCTCGGCAGGCATCCTCAGCCGCATCGATTACGAAGCCGGGCCAGATCAGCGGGTCAACGCATCCATGCTCAAGACCGATGCCTCCATCGGTTACGGCGCCTCTGGCGGCGGTCTCTTCTCACGCAAAAGCGGACACCTGCTCGGCATCATCGAGGGCTATCGAACGGCCAAGCTGACCATTCCCATCAACGGCGAGCTCTATGCGTTCGACATTCCCATGCCGGGTGAAACATTTGCCGCGCCGGCAGAAAAACTCATTCGTTTTGCGCGAGAAAAAGGCTTTGGCGATATTATCCAAAACGCGCATTAAATTATTCACCTGAATTTCTCACCATTAAACACAAACAAACACGCATTTTTAATTTTTAAACTAAAACAAAAAAACAACACGCCATTTAAAACATCAAATCCTCGATCAAAATCATTTAATTCTTAAACAGAATGATTTCAATCGAAAGAAATCAACACCTCAAACGCAAAAAGGTCCGACGGAAAACTCCATCGGACCTTTCGACTGCGTTTTGCACGTCTCACTCGTGCCTTTTTGTGACCCCGCCGAGACTCGAACTCGGGCTTATGCCGTGAGAGGGCACCGTCCTAACCACTAGACAACGGGGCCAATTCAACTCTGGGAAACTAGGATTCGAACCTAGATAAGCAAGTTCAGAGCCTGCTGTCCTGCCGTTAGACGATTTCCCAATTCACCGCCAGCGGCTACTGCCTCTCTGAATTCCGCGGGACGATGTAAATCCGTGTCTCCCGACCAACCTCATAGACATTAAGTCCGGCCCAATCACCTGAACCTCGGTTGACAATGTGAATCCCCCTAACTCCCGGCTGATTCACAATCGGCTGACGCGGATTGTTTGTGTAATGCTTATCAAAGAACTTGATGACTTGGAGATAATCCCCCGGAGCTTTGTATCGCCCCTCCCCAATTCGCTTACACCAATTGGGAAGAATCACTCCCGCACGCCCAGGAACCTCCATCTGAGCCTGCGCCGCAGCGCCGCTGAAGGCCGCCGCCAGAAACATCATCAAAAACGCGGCGGGCTTATAGTGACCTCGCCTCATCCCGTCAAGAACTTTTTTAAAAAAAATCACTTTGGACTCCGTGAGAGGCCGTGCGCAACGGCCACGATGGGATGGCGCCGAGTCAAACAGCCCTGTCTGAGGCCCCCTCTCCTGGCGCGCGAAAGGGGCGGCCCCCTACACTGCGCCGTGTCTGCTGTCGAGCGTCGCACGCATGGTTGACGAGAGCGACTGGCGCAGGTCGCGGATGGCATCGCGGGATGCTTATGGAGAGGCGATAGAGGGCGCGATTCAGCGAGGTCCCCTCCCAAAAGCTGTTCACCGCAGTCAGCGCGTCTTCACCAAGGCGATCTCTTGGCGGGCGAACGCGGTCGTTGTTCAGAGGCGCCTGTCGGCGATGGCCAGTTCCGCGGTTCAGTCGGCTCACATGAAAGCGTGACGTCCCCATTCTCTTCGGCGAGACCGACACCAAGGCTGCTGGAGCTCCAAGCGCGCGAAATCGTTCTCCAAGCGCTGACGCAGACCTCCACTCTGGGAACATCGAGACTTTCCCTGCTGCGATGACGCTCCGCGTGCCAGGGAGTCAGTGCTGACCCAAAAGCGCGTCCAGGTTGCGCCAGTCGTGGGCTACCTCGCCCCAGAGCGCCTCGTCGGCCAATGCCAGCCCGCGCGCCAGTTCCTCTTTGGCCGCGCTGTCCTGTCCGTCCTCGACGAGCGCCGCAGCGAGGAAGATGCGATTGAGCGGATGCGATGGAAATCGTCGAACCGCCTCCTGCAGGAGCTCCAGCGCCTGGTCGAGATCGCCCGGTCCGGCAGGCCATGCAGGCGCCTTGAGGTAGATCATGGCGAGGACGCGCAGGGGGCCGCCTTCCTCTTCTTCGGCTGTGAGTCGGGCCACGTCGAGCAAGGCCATCTCCTCCTCGAGCAGACTCAACGCCTCGCGCATTCCGGCCACGCGCATGCGCAATCCGATGAGAAGGGCGTGCCAGTAGGCGGCGCGCGACACATCGGACGGGCAGAGGTTGGCGCCCCCATCCTTCATCGCGCTGTGGCCGAGGCATTGCCTCGCCTTGACGGAACCAGCGACGGAAGCGGCCTCGATGCCGATGGCGGTCACTTGCGCGAGCACGGCCAAATCCTGTTCGCGCTCACTGCGCAGATAGGCGCAGCGGGCGAGGAGCGAAGCTGTCTCGACATCCGATGCGTCCGCCATGTGGGCACGTCTGGAGAGCTCAAAGCCGAGCGCGCGTTGAACCGCGTTGGCCAGAGGATGGCAGAGTCTCTGCGCGGCGGCGATCTGGCCTGGGCGGTCACCGTCGAGAGAGGCGGCGTCAAAGCCACCGGCGCTGCTTGGCAAATCGGCTCTGAGCTCGGAAAGCGTCGGCGCGCAGGCGCACACAAAGAGGGCCAGCGCGGAGGCGACAAGGAATGGAACGCGGGCGGCGAATTGAAACATGCGTGTTTCCCATCAACGGTCGAGGCCAAGACTGCTGGAGCCGGGCGGGCAACGGCCGAAGTGCCTGACAAAAGGGTGGAACGGAACGACGGCGAAAACGGCGGCAACGCGAAGCTCAGAAGTAGTAGCTGCCGCCAAAAACGATGCCCACGTCGCGACCGCTCACACTGTGCGCCACGGCTTCGCCTTCAGCCCCCTCGACGCGGGACTCGCCCACCATCCGCGCGTAGCGCAGCGCGAACGTGAACTCGTAGTCGCTCCGCGCAAAAGTGCCGCCGATGGTGCCGCCATATTGGTCCCAACTCTCGGCCAGCCGCTCAGCGCTCACAGGCGCGCTCGAACGGTTGGTGAAAAACCCCAGGCGAAGGGCG
Source organism: Myxococcaceae bacterium (assembly GCA_017500825.1). GTDB lineage: Bacteria > Myxococcota > Myxococcia > Myxococcales > UBA5297 > UBA1203. The sequence goes on from JAFVYB010000038.1 coordinate 20,172, forward strand.
ATGCCATCGCGCAGCCGAAACTCGCTGCCGATCGAGCCGTTGAGCGTGGCCAGTTTGACCACCTCGCTGCCAAAGCTCTCGTAGCGGACATAGCCGTGGAAGGTGAGGTCGGCGGCCAGCGTCCAGAACGGCAGGACGCGCCAGGCAAGGCCGAGGCCGAGCATGGGGGGCGTTCTTGAGGTGCCGCTGCGGTCCTCGTCGGGCGAGGGCGCGCGCGTGTAGCTCAGTTCGTCCGTCCCGGGCCGCGCGTAGCCCCGCCAACTCGTCTGCTGCAGCGAGGCGCTCGTCGAGACATTGATGCCTGTGCGCAGGGTGGCGCCAACGCGCAGGGGACCGTCGTCGCCCAGGGGGTGCCAGAGGATGCCGGCGAGCAACATGATGCCGTGCTGGATGCCGCGCTGGCTCTGCGTCGATTCGACAGCGAGGGCGCCATCGTCGAGCGGTGTTCGATAGCGCGAGAACGACGAGAACTTGGTGCTCTGCGTCCGATACAGGTAGCCGACGCCCACGCCCAAATCGATGCCGCGGCCCACGCGCAGCCCATAGGAAACGCCGACGAGATAGCTCGCGTCCGCCTGCTCGATGTTGATGCGACCGCTGAGGACCTCGTCGCTCTCGTAGCGCCTGTCGACCTGGTAGGCGTCGCTGGAGGGCGAGAGCGCCATGAAGGCGATGTTGCCGTCGCCCACCTGCGTGGTGGTGATCCCCGCTGGCGAGAAGGCTGCCGTCGATCGCAGCTCGAAGAGATCGCCGATGGCCAGCTGCTTGCCGAAGATGGCCGTGGTGCTGACGGTCACGGTCGTGTCCCGCGAACGCGCCAGGCCCGCCGGGTTGTAGTAGGCGGCGGAGGGGTCGTCTGCGAGGCCGATCATGGTCCCGGCCAGTCCAGAGGCGCGCGGCCCCATGAAGACATCGCTGTAGTGAAACTCGTCTCCCCAGCCCGGCGTCGGCGGCAGGGCGACGGCAGCGAAGACAAGGGCGAACGCGACAAGACTGGGGGCGATGCGGACGCGGCGCGCGCGGATTCTGTCGAGAGCGGCGGACATGAGCGGTCTTCACGCGCGGCAAGGGAGGGGAAACGCCGGCGGCCTGATCACGGTTGCGCGAGGCGGTAGTCGACAAGCTCGATGCGGGATTGCGGAATCTGTCGGTCGCCCTCGCGCAGGCGCGTCTCGATGCGGACGATGCCCACGCCCGGCGCGAAGAGCCAGTCGCTCTCAAGCGCGCGGTTGGCGTCGATGCGGTTGTGGGCGCGGACCTGGACGCAGCCCTCGAACCGGCCTTTGGGCGTGTCGACCGCCAGATCGGTTTCGACGATTTCGTAGCGCTCGGTCGACGTGACGCTGAGCACCGCCATCCATTTGTGGCCGCGCGCGATTGGCTCCTTGAGGAGATAGCGCTTGTCGTCGCGAAGTCCCTCCGAGTCGAGCTTCAGCCGCCCGCTCGCGTCGTCGACGAAGAAACCATCCTCGATGCGCTCGATCGTCACGGTCCGCGAGACAGGCTGGCCAGCCATGGTGCCGCGATAGGACCAGCTGTTGCCGATGGCGAGGGGTTGCAATTCGGTCGCGCGCAGAGCCGCCCGTATGGGCCTGGACGACTCGACACGGGGCGAAGGCGCGAGGTCGGCGGACGAAGCGGTGGCGCAGGCGCAGAGGAAGAGCGCGCCCAGGAGGGGCAGGCCAAACCAGGTCGTGGACTTCGGGGAGTTCATGGGAGGGATTCCTCTTCAAAGGTGTTCTGGACCACCGGATCGGATGAGGCGGGCGCTGCCTGCTCTCTTTTCTCCAGCGTGTCGAGGTGCAACCGGGCCAGGCGACGCACGTCTTCGGAAGGGTGTCCGCCGCTGAGGACAAAGAGATACCCCTCGGCAGTCGGCCCGCCGATGAGCGCGATGATCGCCAAAAACGCCGCCTTGGCCGGCAGGCTTTCGCGCTCGGCAGCCTCGATCAGGGCCGGAATGGCGCGCGCGTCGCCGAGATTGCCCAACGCGCCAGCGGCCCGCAGCACGAGCGCCGGCTCCTCGTCCTCCGAGAGGCGCGCGATCAGTGGTTCGACCGACGACATCTCGCGGCGCTCTCCCAGCGCGCGGATGGCGTAGTCGCGGCGGCGCATATCGCTCGATTCAAGGTCGGCGATGAGTTCGGCCGTCTTCTTGCCAAGCGCTTCGAGCTGCAGCCTATGGGCGTCCAGCGCCTTGCCGATCGCCTGTCGAAGCGCCCGCCGAAACGCCTCCTGACGCGACGCCTCCTCGACCGTCTCGCCATCGAGCGCGAACGGCGCCTGTCCCACGCCCTCGGCCATCAGTCGCGCCTCGCCCTCGGCGCGCCACAGCTCGACGATCACGCCGACCTCCGCCTCCTGCGCGTTGCTGACGATCCGCGAGGGCGCCTCGTGCGCCAGGACGACTTCCAGCCGACACTGAAACCCCTGTCCGCCGCGCGAGGACTTGCGCTCCTCGACAAAGGCGAACCGGGACGCTTGGACGATCGCGCTCGAAAGCTCGTCGCGCAGCGCCCGCTCCTCAAAGGTGAAGCCGCTCAGGCCCTCCGGCGATTCGCTCTGGGAGACGCGCAGCGAGGCGATGGGCCATGTCTCGGGCGAGGGCGCGCTGCAGAACGGCAACAGGAGGACGGCACAAATCGCGATCGGCAGGATCAGGCCCCGGGTCAGATTCATCATTCGCTCGCTCATGTGCCTCAGGCGCCCTTCCCCGCGGCCTCGATCGCTTTCGACCATCCTCGACCTCGACCGGGAGGCGCTTGTCGTCGCGAGAGGACTTGCCCCGCGCTCCCCCCCCCCTTCGCGCATGGGGCGCCGCCAAAAGGGCGCGGGACTCTAGTCAGGCGGGGTGGGTCGTCAAGGTTCGCACCAAAGCGCGAAATCGCCCGCGGACGCTTCCCACCCACCCTCTAATGTGGCAGCTCGCCGCGCCCTGGCCACCGCGCCGTTCCCCAGCGCCCGAAGGGCACTTCTCCACAGGGAGGCACCATGTCGCTCAGCACCGCCAGCGTTCGCGCCCGCATCGCGTCTGTCGTCTTCTTCGCCAGCCTGACCGCGCTCGCGCTCTCCTTCGCAGCCTCACTCCTCTTCGGCGGCGCGCCAGAAGCTGAATTGGAACCGGCCCAGGCCGCCATCGACCGCGCCTTCTCGCAGGAAGACCTCGTCGCCGGATGGATCGCCGTCGACTTCGCCGATGGCGTGGACAAGGCGCGCTACGACGAGATCGAAAAGAGCTGGGGCATCGACGTCGAGTTCAACTCCGCCGCCAGCGTCAACACAGCCCTGACCATCGGTCGCGTCCCCGCCGACACGCCCGAAGCGCTCGACGCCCTGCTCGACAAGATCCGCGCCCACCCCGAGGTCGAACACGCCGAGCCGCTCTTTCGCTACGCGGCCAGCTTCGTCCCCGACGACCCCCTGTTCGAGAAGCAGTGGAACTTCGAGATGATCGGGCTCACCAGGGCTTGGGACGTGTCGCGCGGCGAGGGCGTCACCGTGGCCGTCATCGACACCGGCGTCGCCTACGAGGATCGCGACGAGTTCCGCGCTGTCCCCGACCTCAGGGGCGCCCGCTTCGCGCCCGGCTACGACTTCGTCAACGACGACGCGCACGCCAACGACGACCACGGGCACGGCACCCACGTGGCGGGCACCATCGCCCAGCGCACTGACAACGGCGAGGGCGTGGCCGGCGTCGCCTTCGAGGCCACCCTGATGCCGATCAAGGTCCTCGACATGAACGGCATGGGCAATTCCGCCGACATCGCCGAGGCCATCCGCTGGGCCGCGGATCACGGCGCGCGCGTGCTCAACCTCTCGCTCGGTGGCGGTGGCTACTCGAAGATCATGGCCGACGCGGTCGCTTACGCGGCGGACAAGGGCGCGCTCGTCGTCTGCGCCGCGGGCAACGGCGGACGCGCCAAGGTCGAATATCCAGCCGCCTACCCCGGCGCCCTGGCCGTCTCCGCCATCGGTCCGAGCGGGCGGTTGGCCAGCTACTCCAGCTACGGTCCCCAAGTCGCCATCAGCGCCCCGGGCGGAGACATCCGCGCCAGCGGCGTCGCCGAGCACGGCATCTTGCAGAACACCATCCGGCGCGAGGCCGTGGGACAGAGCCACTACGCCTTCTATCAGGGCACCTCGATGGCCACCCCCCACGTCGCCGGCGTGGCCGCCCTCCTCTTCGCCGCCGGGGCACCGGACGCAGACGCCGTGCGCCAGGCTCTGTTTCAGGGCGCGAAAAAGCCCCGCAGCGGCATCTTCGACGCCTCGCCGCGCGTCGCCCAGGTCAAGTCGACCGCCAACGCCAGCGCGGACGACACATCGGCCACGGAGATCGGCGCCAGCGGCGCGTTTGCCGGCGGCAGGAGCATTCGCCATGGCCACGGCGTGCTCGACGCGATCGGCGCGCTCAAAGCCCTTGGCATCCCCGTCGACCGCTCGCCTGGCGTCCGCTTCGCCGCCCTTGTCCTGGCCCTCGCCCTGCTCTTCCTGGCGCGACTCACCCTCCCGTCTGACAAGCGGCGCGCGCGCACGGTCGGCCTGACCATCGTCTTCGGCGCGGCCATCGCCTCCCTCGGCCTCTTCTTCATGCCCTGGATCGGCTGCCCCTCGCGTCTGGCGATGCCCATGGTCCGCTGGCCCCTGCCCCTCATCGGCGGCGCGGGCATGAACGCCGTCTTCGGCAGCGCGCTCATCCCCTTTGTCCTCGGCTTTTTCACCCACGCGGGACGCTGCCGTCTGGGACGCGAGCTGGCGATCGGCCTGTCGCTGGGCTTTGCCGGCGCCCTCCTCGTCGAAGCCTTCAGTGGCGCCACCATCGCCCTTTTGCCCTTCGCGACGCCCGGCAGCGGATGGTTCGCCGCGACGATCAGCGCCGTGTGGTTTGTGGCCAACGCCTGCCTGTCATTCCTGCTCGCCCGCGCCCTGATGGGCGTTCCCGAAGGAGGCCGCCGATGAGCGCCCAAACATTCCGCGGGACCATCCGCCGCGAGGATCTCTCCGGCGGTTACCTCGTGCTCATTACCGATGACGGACACCGCTATCTGCTCGGCGGCGCGACCAAGGCGCTGCGCGAAGAGGGCCTGCGCGTCGAAGTCCAAGGCGAAGTGCTCGGCGAAGGCGGACCGTCGATCGCCGTCACCAGCGACCCCATCCTGCGCGTGACCGGCTCAAAGCGCCTGTGAGGCCGCCGCGCGCCGCTCTCCAGCCACCAAGCCACCATGCTCCCGCCCCTCATCCAGCCCGGCGACGCGCTCGCAGCCCTGACGCTGACCACAGCGGCGCAGCTTCCGCTCACACAGGAAGAAACCCTCATCGCCCTGGCCTTGGCCGTCCCCTGTCTCGCCGTCGTCTTCTTCTCGCTGGCGCGCATCACCAAGGCCCTGAGCCTGCCCCTCTCCCGAATCGCGCAGACGACGCCCGGCGACCGCCTCTACCGCCTCCGGGGCCGCGTGCGCTGTCCGCAAACGCTGACCTCGCGCATCGACAGCACCATTGGCCACTACGAGCGCCTCGAGTTCTACGAAGAACGCCAGGTGGGCGCTGTGGCGGATCTGATCCGCGTCGGCAGCCTCGGCGACAACCACGCGACCAACATCGCCTTCGCGGACGCCAGCGGCGAATTGCCGCTCCTGCTTCACGAGATGAAGGAAGGCCTCGCGATCCGCAGTTTCGATTCGGTGAGCAACACCCTGCCGGCCGTGATCGCCGACGCCCACCAGGCCTTTGTCGCCCAGCGCATCGCCAACCAGGGCTTTGCCGATTTCCCGAAGATCATCGTGCGCGAGAGCCTCGTCCGACTCCCCGAACAGCTGACACTGTGGGCGCGCCGCGAGCGGGTGACACTGCCGGACGGCCGCCAGCAGGACTTTCTGATCGCCGAGCGCTTCGGCGACTACGAGTCCTCGCTCAACCTCAAGATCAACCTGGCCATCGTCCTCGTCTTTGGCGTGCCGCTCTTCTTCATCTTCCTCGGGCTCATCGGCCAAATCCCGCCGGACACGGTCCGCGCTGTCGGCGAGGCGTGCTGGGACCTCTTCACCGACATCCTCAGCGAAATTTTCTCAAGCCGTCGCCACTAGCGCCCGCCCCGCTCAGCCACACGAGACACGCCATGCCACCGATCTTTCGCCACGACGTTCTCCCGCTCGCGACCGCGCAGATCCGCCCCGGTCCATGGCCAGTTCCATCGCCCCGAGAGGCCGCCGCCAAGGCGCGACAGACGCAGCCAATCCAAACGTTCCAAGTCCAGATTTCACAGACCGATGTCACGGATGGCGACGGCGGCTACGTGGTCTCACTCGTCCTGCTGACCGTCGGTCTCATCATTCTCGTCGCCTGCGGACGCCTCGCCCACCGCCAACTCAAAACCCCGCGCGTCCGCGTCCGCGACCTCGCGCTCACCCCCACAGGCCAAAAGGTCCGCGTCCGCGCCACTGTTCACAGCGCCAACCCGCTGGAAGCCGGCCCCGATGGCAGCCCCGCGCTCTACACGCGCATCAGCATCGTGGAGCGACAGTCGAGCCATGACACCCACGGTCGCAGGCAGACCCGCTATGTCGAAATCGCGGCCCAGCCATCCATCTGGGCCAACGATTGCTTCCTGCGAGACGAGAGCGGCCAAATCTCCATGCAGTGGAGCGACGCGTCACCGTCCCTCGTCGAGCAAAACCGCTGCTACCGACGGCACCACGCCGAGAACAACCCGCGCATCGCCGCGCTCTTCGAGCAATTCCTCGATCGCGACAGGCCCACCAGCGAGCCGAGCCTCGGCACCCGCCGACTCAACAACGAGCTCTACGAGCAGTTCATCCCCGATGGCGCCAAACTGACGCTGTGGGGGCACTGCGAGGAAGACTTCGAGGTGCCGGGCGGCAGGCGATTCCACGCCACCGAGATCGAACCGGCCAGCGCGCTCAACTTCTGGAGCCGCGTTGTCTTTGGCGTCTTCCTCGGCGTCGCCCTGTGCCTCGGAGCGCTGCTCTTCGGGATTCAGACATTCCAGACCCACGAGGCGAACGCGCCCGTCTACACACCAACCGCGGGCCCGACCCCGCTCAAGCCCTGAGACCAAGCCACCATGCTCTCCGACCTCGCCGCCCAACTCGCGCACCTGATGCCCATGGCCGCCCCCTCGTTCATCGACCTGGCGCTGAACGACCTGATTTTCCTCTTCAGCGCGATGGCGGCGATCTTCTGCGGAAGCACGCATTTCTTCCTCGCCAGCAACAAGCTCGGCACCTCTGTCCGCGAGCGCCGCACGCTGTGCGCCAACCTCCAAATCGCGGGCCAGTCGGCCATCCTCGTGGGGGTGCTCCATTCGCCGCGGCCGGTCCAGTCACCCGTCGATGGCGAGCTGTGCTCCTACTCGATGGTCCGGCTCTTCGACCCGAGCGCCAAGGAGGACGCGATCGATATGCTGGCGCGGCATGGCAAGGGATTTCTCTTGGGCACCATCCAATCTGGCAATCCGCTGAGGCACTACGACTACGGCGTGGGAACCATGCTCGGCCTCAACCCCGAAGAAGAGGAAGCCAGCCGCGCCGGCACCCGCGAGTTCGTTCCCGACTGGGCCCACGGGCTCCGCCTGAGCGACGAGACCGGCGCCATCGATCTCGTTCTGGACAACGCCCGCGTCGAAGCGGCCCTGCACCGAACGGTCGATTCCAGCATGGCGATCCAGTCCATTCTGAAGCGGATCACCGGCGAGAGCGCGAGCGCCCACATGCTCGAAGGCAGCACCCTCATGGAGGAATACCTGCCGATCAACCGCGAGGTCGTCCTCCACGGCCACTGCGTCCCCAACCCGGACGAGCAGTCCATCGCGCCACTCGCCTTTGAGGTGGACGACATCTCGGTGGCGCCTTCCACGGAAGAGTCCAAGCGCGCCGATCACAAGGCTCTGCGCGTGATCATGGTGTCGGAAATGCTCGCGGCCGCGATCGCGCTCGGGCGCCTCTTCTATCTGGGCCTGGCCTGACCCCCGGCGTTCGCGCCAGACGACCACCAACGGCCGCGCTCTCCTGACGGTCACCGCGTCCCCCCAAAAAAACACGCCCCGTGAGCCGCCTTGGGCCCACAGGGCGATGAAAGGGCGTCGGCAATCGGCGTTCAGCAGTCGAAGGTCATCTTCTGCAGCGCCAATCCCTCGCAGGCGCGCAGATCGCCTTCGAGCGCCGCGAGATCTTCCGGGCGGCCGTGCAGCTCCAGCAGGATCGTGCCGACGGGCGAGCAGATTTCGTCGCTGACCTCGTGCAGGCCGATGCGCGTACGGATGCAGCAGCCATGGCGGGTGAGGACTTCCTGCAGGTTGGGGGCGCGCTGGTTGCGATCGCGCAGGCGGATTCCGAGGATGATTTTCTGAGCCATGAGGCCTCCGGGTGAACGGGCCGCAGCGCGCGTGGCGGCTGCGTCCGGTGGATGGGTGAATCGGTGTCGGCGGTGTGTCGACGCGCGGGCTTTTAAGAGAATTCGACGGCGTGCGCCGCGCCCAAAACCAGGAAATCAAGGGGAGGCGGCCAGGGAGAAAAGTCGGCGGCGACGAGGGCGAAGCGGTGCTGTTTTCAAATTGATTTTTTGAGGCGAATCGCTGAGGGAGGCGCGCCTTTTTCAGGCGGGTGGTGGAACTGGCAGACACGCAGGTCTTAGAAGCCTGTGCCCTCGGCATACGGGTTCGAGCCCCGTCCCGCCTAACTGCAAACCGGCCGCGCCCAGGCAGCGGTTTGTGGCGCGACTGACCACCGGAGGAGAGGAGTCAGATCGATGTCACGCCTTGCCACGCTTGCCCTCTATGCCTGTCTGTGCGCCGCGGCCGCGCCAGCCTGTTCCTCGAATGAAGGCGACCCAGGACGCGATGTGGGCGACGCCGGCCCCCTGGTCGAGAGCGACGCCGCGACTGGCGACGCGGACGGTTCAGACGCCTCCTTCGATGGCCCCGACGCTTCTGACGCGCCCGACGCCGCGACCCAGCCGGACGCGTCTGACTGCGCGGCCTTTGACGACAGCCTCTCCCCGCTCGGCGCCCTGACTGTCCTGCGCGATTGCGCGCGTTCCAACGCGGACGCGAACGCCAAGGAGGCGGCCCTCGACGAGTTCGTCGACTTTGTCGAGGCGCGCGGCGGCTTCCCCATCGTCGAGGCGGGACAAATCGCCTTCGTCTATCTGGATCGGGAACGCTTCGACGCCGAGGACGATACGCACGACAGCGCCGAGGATTGGGCTCCTGGCCGTCGCGGAGCGCCCATCGAGGTCGCCGGCGATTTCAACGACTGGGCCCCGGGCACAGAGGCGCGCTTCGAGGAGCTGTGGGACGGCGTCTTCACCTGCGCCCTGACACTCACGCCCTCGCCCGAGAGCCGCTGGCGCTACAAGTTCAAGGCGCGCGACACCGCTGGCGCCGAGGTCTGGTTCTCCGACCCGCTCTCGCGCCGCTTCGAATACGACGAGAACGGGCGCATCTCCCTCGTCCGCGGCGGAACCACGAAGGGGCACCTCGAACGCTGGCGCGCCTTTGAGAGCGCGCACGTCGCCGCGCGGGACCTCTACCTCTACCTGCCGCCCGGCTACGACGCGGGCAGCGCGCGCTACCCCGTCCTCTACATGCACGACGGCAACAACCTCTTCGACACGCGGCAACCGCGCAGCGCCGGCGCCAGCTGGGACGTGGACGGCGTCGAGGAACTGGAGCTCGCCGCGGGCAACGTTCGCGCCCACATCGTCGTCGGCATCCCCAACACAGACGCGCGCTTCGACGAATACACGCACGTCGCCGACACCATCGAGTGGGAGGGCCGTCAGCAGGTCCTCGGCGGCCAGGGCGAGGCCTACGCCCGCTTCCTCGTCGAGGAGGTCAAGCCGGCCGTGGACAGCCGCTACCGCACGAGTCCCGACAAGGCGAACACGGCCATCTTTGGGTCCAGCCTCGGCGGCCTCATCTCGTATTACGTCGCCTGGCGCTTCCCCGAGACCTTCCAGTTCGTGGGCGGCATGAGCGGCACCTTTGGCTGGGGCTACTTCCGGGGCGAGACGCGCATCATCGATCTCTACGCGGGCGTCTCAGACCTCTCGGCGCGCGGGCACGTCTATTACCTGGACGCGGGCGGCACTTATCCCGAGGGCGGCTGTCCGGCGGAGGGCTCCTACGACGGCATCGGCGACGACGAGCTGTGCGACGTGGACCGAATGAAGGCGACGCTCGAAGCCAAGGGAATCAACCGTTATCCGAACGACGCCAACAGCTTCCCCGTCGAGCCCGGCGACGCGAACATTTACCATTACTGGGAGCCGGGAGCGCCGCACAGCGAGAGCGCCTGGAACGCCCGCCTCTACCGCGCGCTGCGGTTTTTCTTTCCGAACAGGCAGTGAGGCCCGGCGGACGCGTCAGGAGCATGCGCGACGCGCGGCCAAGTCGATGTTCGCCGTCGTTCCTGACCATCGAGGCTCATAGGAGCGCACTCCGCGGTGTCTCGACGCGGCGTCCCAGTGAGCGCTCCCCGCCAAGCGGCGTTTTTTCGCCTTGACATTGACTTTTCACGGTCTGGCGGGTCCTCGGCGGCGCTTTGACAGGTCTCTTTGTCTCGACTAAAGGGCCGCGCTTTTTTTTTTCGAGTCCCCTTTCCAAGGAAACTGGCCGTGTCCGCACTCTTCAAAACAGCCTTGGTGCTCCTGCTCGCGTCCACGGTGGCGTTGTGCGTGGCCTGCACCGGCGTCTTTGAACGGACCGACGAGAAGGGCATCGAAAAGCTCTTCTTCGCCATGCGCATCGAGGCCGCGGGGCAGCTGGTGGCGCGACCGCACCTTCTCGGCGAGACGGATCACCGCCTGTCGATGAAGCTCGTCGACCCCGATCACCCCGAGCGCACGCGGCTCTCGCTGGAGATGATGCCGACGCGGCGCGGCGAGGATTACAGCGTCCAGGTCGGGCTTCTGATGCCTGGAGTCAGCCAGTCGCCGCAGGTGGCCACGCTCGAATTGGCCCATGGCCAGGAACGCAAGGTTCGCCTGCTCGACGGCAAGGCCCCGCTGACCGTCACCCTGATGCTGATGCGCGTCGACTCGCCGGAATTCGACGCCTGGCTCGATCTCGTGCGCAAGGAACAGGAGCGCATGGCGACCTGAGACAAGCCGTCCGTCCGGCGGTGCTGCGGCGCGCTTTCCCGCTCTGGGAGGCGCGCTTTTTTGCGGCCTCGGCAGAAGCCCGATGGTTCACCCGGCGATGATTGTTTCGCCTTGTCTCCAAACCTTTTGACTCTATTCCGACTCGGGACGTAAAGCGCCCGCCCCATGAGCCGCCCTTCCATTCTGATTGTCGACGACACGCCCGAGCTCCTCACGCTGCTGACGCACCTCCTCAAGGACGCCGGGTTTGATGTGCAGCCAGCAGGTCGGGGCAAGGAGGCGCTCCAGGCCGCCCAGAGCCAGCAACCAGCGCTCGCCGTCATCGATCTGCTGCTGCCTGACATGACGGGTTACCAGCTGGCAGAGGCACTTCGGCGACAGTTCCCCGCGCTGCCCATCGTCTTCATCACCGGTGTGTTCAAAGGGCCGCGTCAGTCCTACCAGGCGCGCCAGAAATACGGCGTGACCGACTACTTCGAGAAGCCATTCGACGCCCGCGCCCTGATCGAAGCCGTGCGCCGTCACGTGCCAGCCGAAGTCGCGCAAAGGCCAGGTCGAGCTCCCGCGCTCGTCGGTTCCGAGGCTACCTGCGAAGAGGATCGCCACATCGAGCCGATGGAACTGTCGGGCGTGGTCCGCTTTTCGGACGGCAAGCCGATCTTTTCGAGCAACGCCGCGCCGATCGTGCTCCAGCCGCCGACCGCCAACGATCCGGTGCAGCACCAGGGCGCCCACGCCAGCCAGCCGCCCGACGGCACCGAACGCGGCGAGCTCAGGGACAACCTGCCGCAACTGATCAACGCCTTTCACCAGTCGCGGGAGACCGGCGAGCTGCTCCTTCTGCGCGGGCGCATCCGCAAGCTCATCTTCTTCCGTGACGGTCGCCCGACCTTTGCCCGTTCCAATGTGATCTCCGACAGGCTCGGCCCCTTCCTCGTCCGCGTCGGCAAGATCAGCGAGGCGCAGCTTTCCGAGGCGCGCCAGCTCTGCGGCGGCGACGAACACCTGCTCGATCGCGCGCTGATCAGCCTGGGTCTGTTGAGCGAGGCGGAGCTGCCCTACTTCATGGGCCAGCAGATCAAGAGCATCATCTACAGCACCTTCTGCTGGGAGGACGGCGCCTACGAGTTGACCTCGCACAAGGACGCCCCGCCCCATCCGCTGGAGCTCGACTTCCACCCGGCCAACCTGATCCTCCGCTCGATTAAGCGCCTCTACAAACCAGAGCGCCTGCGACGGCTCCTCTCGCCGGAGGAACGCGTCATTCCCTCGCTGCAGCCGACCTACGCGCTCAACGAAATCGAGCTCGAACCCTGGGAAGCGCAGCTTTTGCCGCGCGCGGACGGGACGCGCACCGTGGCCGACCTCGTCTCCTTCTCCGGACAGCCGGCGGCCAAAGTGCAGGCGTTTCTCTACGCCATGGTGGCGCTGACGATCCTCGAACGGCGCGCCTGATTCGATCCTGGCGCCGACGGCATAGCGCCGCGTTCATCGGCGTTTTCCGTGTCCAGGCGCCTTTGGCGGGCGTTCCGAATCGACCTTTCGCGCGTGTTGTCGCTCGTCCTGACGCGTGCTAACCGCCCGCCCCCTTTTCGGCCCGAGGTTTGGCCAAACGCCGGTTTTCCTCGGGCCCGCGCGTCCTGAAACCGCGCCTTTGGGACCTTCGCGCGCCGCTTTCCTCGGCACCGTCGAGCACCTGTCCCAGCCGACACACC